>DATMEE010000177.1:0-10159 GCA_035557035.1 Phycisphaerae bacterium | reverse complement strand
CATGGCGATGTTGCGCATCTGCGCCATCGCGATCGTGCGCTTGGCTTCCTCCCGGGCCTTCAGCAGCGTTTCGGCAACCAACTCCGTCAACGCCGCCAGGCTTTCGTGGTCGGCAACTTCGCCACCTTCTTTCGAGTCCGGCCGGCCCGGATCCCAGACAATCTCAAACGTCGCGGTGCGATCCTTGCCGCTCAGCGCCATGCCGAAATTACCCCGCGAGATCAGCGGACCAAATTTCGCTCCGGCGGCGAATGGGATGAACGGCGCCTTTTCCGAGAGCATCTGCAGATCGATCATCGCCGCGAGCTGGTTGGGACTCGCCAGCCGCTTGCTGAAGCGCCTCAGTCGCGGACCGGCCGGCTCGGCTTGCTTGCGATCGAGATTCTTCGCAACGTCGTTGATCGTCTCCGGCGCATCGGCGACGACGAGGAAATCGCGCACGACCGCGAATGAAAACGGCGCGCCTTCACGGTTCGTGTGAATCGGCAGGCCGTCTTTCTCGCTCTTATCCACCGGCAGTTCAAATGCGGCGATGAGGCGATTCAGCTCGGCGTCGAAAATCGCCCGGTCTGCCAGCGGCGCGACGGCGGCCCAGCCGATCGGGCTTTTTCGCGTGAAGTCCACGCGCAGGCCAAAGGCCACCTCATGCACAAGCTGTGCCAGAAACCCGGCATCCCAGTTGACGCCATAATTCGACTTGAATGCCGACATGTCCTCGTGATATTCCTGAGAAATCGTCGGATCGATCAGGTCCGTCAGCGCGTAAAGCCCGTCGGCCGCGCTTTGCGCCGTTGGAAACGCGACGCGGCCCACCATGCAGAAATCCGGCGGGAAAACACCGAGGCACTGCGGATCTGTGCTCGGCCGCGCGAGAACGTGGGCAACACCCTTGCACTCCTCGGCCAGCGACGCCGTGGCGGTGAGACGGACGCAGTTCCGGTCCCAGCCCAAATCGGCGGCGACAAACTCTATGTCGTCGGGCGCCAAGAGTTTCATCATCATCTCGTCCCATGACTGAGGCATGGGGTTGGGAAATGCCCGACGAATCTCTTTTGGATTGATAAGTACACGAACGCCGGAATCTTTGGGCATCGACCGCAGGGAACGACGAAGCCCCGGCAAGGTGAGGAACGACTTCTTCGGGTATTCGCCACGATGCCATGCAAGAACCCGGTTCGTCTTGTTCGAACCGAACGCCAGCCCGTCCTTCCATGCAAATGAGAAGTCATTTGGCGTTCTGTCTCCCTGCTTTCTCCCGATCGCCAGCCCCCCTTCCCTTTTGAGTAGTTTCAGGTCATCGTTGTTCCAACTCGCGGTGATGGCCGGAAACATGCGCTTCTCGAACCAGTCCGCGAAGGTCGCATCGGGACGGTCCAGCGCCATCGCCACCAATATTTCGGTGTTGTGGCTCCAATCGAACTTGGGAGGCGGAACGATACCCATTGCGAAACCGCCAGGGATTTCGCGCAAGGCGTCGAGCATTTCACGGGCACCGGCCTCGTTTTTTGAAATTGATTTGAAAATCGGCTCCAGGAGCGAGGGCGGCAGGACCTGCCGGGGGTTTTCGACGTACACGACGAGGAAGGCATCGGCGGGCATGGCGGAGAGCAGGCGGCCGACCGTTTCGTCGGCATGAACAGCGTTCGAATCGATACAAGCGATCGAGGCGACGACAAAAAGTGCGGCAAGTGCCCTACGATTTATCCAAATCATCGTGTGTATTCTCTATTTCAGCGGTGACCGCTTCCTCACGGTCGCGGCTCTGTTTTACGGCCGCCGCGATTGCTCGCGTTGCTTGGCGGTCGGGAGCGTGTCGAGGCGCTTCATCAACTCTTTGAACAAATCATCTAACGGCTTCATGCGGACCTCCGCGTCTGCATTGTTTCCCTTTTCAAGCATGCTCTGAATGGTCGCGCCGTGGGACTGCTCGAAAGCCGAGGCGCGGGCTTCGATGTCCCGCAGGATTGCATCGGCCGCCGCACGCTGGACTGCGTCAAAGGAGTGCGAATCCGCCCAGTACGTCACCATCCGCCGCCACTTGGAGGCGCGGGGGTTCAGAATCGCCGGCGTGCGCCGCTTTTTGCGAAGCTCCTCGGCGCTCTCGCGCGTGATCTGCGAGAGGCCGCCGTGGGCCGCGTCGCCCGCGCCCGGCTGATAGTCGAAGTCGTAGCCCGTCATCGGATCGGCCGGAACTTCGCTGAGAAAACTGGGCACCAGCGCCGACAGGCTCGTCGGATACGCGCCCTTCTCGGCCCTGTACGCCTCCGTCGCCAGTCTCAATTGAGCGCGGACGGCATTGCTCTGGGCCATCAGCGTGGTTTCATGCACGCGGCCCAGCGAGGGCACCATCGAGCGGGCGATGAAATCCCACGGCGGAATGTTCTCGAACAGCTTCTCCTCCTCGACGATTTCCCCGAAGCCGCCGTCTTTCGGCTTCGTCGCCTCGACCAGCCGATCGTAGTGATCGTTGAAGTGCCGCTTGACGGCCCGATCCGGAATGTAAACCCGCGACAGCGCGGCGAGCAGGCGCTGCCATCCGTTCGGCTCGACCCGCGGCGGCATCACCGCGTAATTGCTGAAGACCATCTCCGGGCCGCCGGGCATGTCCATAACATCGTCGATGAAGCCGCCGGCCCAGGCCTGCTCGGCGCGAACCATTTCCTCGAAGGTGGGCATGTCGCCGCTCAGCGCGTCCATCTCGGCGGCCGCAGCCTTCAGCGTCTCCGCGTCGGCATGCTCGCTTGCGGCGATCTTCTCCAGACTCGACGTCGCCAGGCTGCTGATGGCAATGCCGACGAGGCCCTCGATCAGGGTGTGGCCGCCGCCGACTTGGTTGGCCATGCGCTGCGCCGTGAGCAGGTTTTCGACGGCGGCCGCGGAATTGCCCTGGGTCATCTGGTACGCCGCGTCGGCCGAGAGCAGCCGCGCGAGTTGGCGCGAGGGTCCGAGGCTGGGCAGCAGGGCGGCGATCAGGGAATCGCTCTCGCCGCGAAAGAACGGCATGTAGTGTTGCGGCATTCGCGAGGCGTTGGTGGCCAGGGCGATGGCGGGGCGATTTTGCTCGACCCATTCCGCCAGCCGCGGGCCGGCTTCGCCTTCGGGCCACTGGCCATTTTGAGCGCTTTGGAAGGCGTCGTTGAGTTCGGTAGGCACTGGCGTTAGTGCGTTCATGGCCTGCACGTACACCCACGCGGCGTTTTGTTCGTCGGGAATCTCGGGAACTTCCATTCCCTTGGCCCGCATCAGCTCCGGCGGGAAAATCTCGAACTCCTGGCCCTGAAGCTTGACCTTGCCTTCGTCGGTGAAGACCGGCGGGGTTTGCGCCGTCGCGGTGAGTGACGCGAAGCAGACACCACAAAACATGACCAGACATCTGCTCCCAAGGGGCTGCCGGCCATAGCTCAGGGTTGTGCCAAAGGCGCTACCCTGGGTCGATCGAGATGAGAGCAGGTCAATCCTGAAAGGGTTGAGACATGAATGAGGCACCGGATATTGATGGACATGGTCGTGTACTCGGGAAGGCGACACAACCCCGGTGGGGTTGAACTGTCCAACCTTCGACATCCCAGGGTAGGCCGCTGCTGCGACCAACCCTGGGCTGGAGGTCAAAACGCCGCTGGCGTTATAAGGAGTGTTCATCGAACGCACCCACCAATTGTCGCGTCATTGCGGCTCTCAGCCAACTCAAAATGCCTTAGCCCCCTTCAACGGGCTTTCCCGCTGCTTCTTTTTGGTCGTCCCCGTCGTCCATCAGGTCGAGATGGAAATGATGGATCATGCGGTGGGCGACCGGGGCGAAGAGCACGGCCGCGACCGAGAGGAAGATCACGCCGGCGAAGAGGGCGTAGGCCGTGGCGAAGAGCTTGCCGGCATCGGTCTTGACGGGCATGGGCGGACCCATGCCGGTGAGGATCATGGCCGCGTTGTAGAGCGAGTCGATCCAGCCGAAGCCGTCAATATGGTGATAGCCCAGTACGCCGATGCCGAGGGCGCCGAGGACAATGGCGGCGGCGATCACACCCATGCGCAGCAGGCGGAGGATAAAGCGTTCGAAGGGAATGAGCGGGTGAAAGCGGTGTTCGAACATGGTCAGGTCTTACGAGAGGTCTGCATTCCCGAGAAGTCGTGCAGCCTCAGCTCATATGTATCGTATATGGCAGCGGCGGTTCACAGAAGAGGCTGGCCCTCAAGCACCTCTCTTATTTCTTGTGCCGGACTTGCTGGAGCACCGCCCGCTTCCTAACGGGCGCGGGACTGTTTTGCGCCGCTTCGCGACAGCAGATGGATGCGCGTATGCCCGCGGAGAATCTAGGTTAGAATCCGCCGGCGCGCGAATCCCCGCCCTGATGAGGAAGGCGGGATCGCGCCAGCGAGAGAGACGGCATGGCCCAATCCGCGGCAGACACGCAAGTCGATCATAAAGTCAATCTCGTTCTGCTGGGTCTCCTGACCGGAATGTTGATCTGGTCGGGCATCATGCCCCACGACCGCCTGACCTGGGTCCTGGAGATCGCGCCGGTCATCATCGGCCTCGCGGTGTTCACGGCCACCTACAAGCGCTATCGCTACACGCGGCTGTCCTATCTGGTCATGTTTCTGGCCGGCGTGCTCATCTGCATCGGCGGCCATTACACATAAACCGAAGTGCCAATGGGCCTGTGGGCGAAGGAGCAGTTCAACCTGAGCCGCAATCACTGGGACCGGCTGGGCCATTTCATGTCGGGCGTTTTCACGGCGCTGCTGATCCGCGAGATGGTCCTGCGGCGCAGCGGCGTGCGCCGCGGTCGGTGGCTGTTTTTCCTGGTGTCATCGACCTGTCTGGCGATCAGCGCCATGTTCGAGTTCGTGGAATGGGCGGTGGCGGTATTCATCGGCGACGGCTCGACGGCCTATCTGGCGATCCAGGGCGATGAATGGGACGCGCACTGGGACATGCTGCTGGCGTTCATCGGGGCGATGCTGGTGCAGATCGCGCTGGGGCACGTGCAGGACCGGCAATTGCGCCGGCGGGGGCTGGCGCTGAATCGGTGATCAACTGCGATCCGGTGATGGATGCGAAAGGACGAGGGGTGCCACATGTCTTCACGTTCGATGCTTTGGATCTCCTGCAGTACGGGTTTCATCCTGGCGACGGCGCCATTGCTGGCGGGCGACTGGCCGTCTTTTCGCGGGCCGAACGGCAATGGGATCGGCGACGGCGATCCGCCCGTGCGCTGGAATGTTGAAACCGGCGAGCACGTCCGATGGAAAACGCCCATTCCGGGCCTGGCTCATTCTTCGCCGATCGTATGGGGCGACCGGGTGTTCGTCACGACGGCGGTGAGTGTCGATGATAAGGCACCCGAAGCCAAGACCGGCTGGCTGGAAGGCAGCGGCGATTCAGCTCCGGACAAGGGCGCGTGGACCTGGAAAGTCTTGTGTCTCAAGAAGTCTGACGGAAGCATCCTGTGGCAAAAAGACGCCCACACCGGCGTGCCGAAAATCAAGCGACACGCCAAGGCGTCTCATGCCAATTCAACGCCGGCCACCGACGGCAAACACGTCGCGGCCTTCTTCGGATCGGAGGGCCTCTATTGCTACGACATCGACGGCAAGCTGCTCTGGAAAAAAGACCTGGGCGTCTTCGAGTCCGGACCTTACAACGCGCCCGGTCTGGAATGGGGATTCGCCAGCTCGCCGATCATTCACGACGGCCAGGTGATCGTCCAGTGCGACGCGCTAAACACCGCCTTCTGGGCCAGCTTCGACGTGAAAACAGGCAGCGAGCTGCGCCGTGTGCCGCGCAAGAAGGAAGTGACGACGTGGTGCACGCCGTCGATTCTTGAGGCCGGCGGCAGGACGCAGCTCATCTGCAACGGATTCAAGCGCATGACCGGCTATGACCTTTCGACTGGGGAGCGTTTGTGGTGGCTTCGCGGCGGAGGCGATTGTCCTGTGCCGACACCGCAAATCGCCGACGGGCTGATCATTCTCACCAACGGGCACGGACGCAGTCCGATCTACGCCATTCGCGCAGACGCTCGTGGTGATCTCACGCCGAAAGATGATGAAGAAAAACTTCCTGACGGTCTTGCGTGGTGGCAGCCGCGCGGCGGCTCGTACATGCCGACGCCGATCGTGGTGAACTCCCGGCTATATGTCGCCAATGACAATGGAATTCTCTCGGCCCACAACTTGAAGAATGGCGACGAGGTCTTTCGCGATCGCATCGAGGGCGGCGGGACCTTTTCCGCCTCGGTCGTGGCGGCCGCAGGGCGGCTCTATTTCGTCAACGAAGATGGTGACGTGTTCGTGCTGGAGGCGGGCGATTCCTTCAAACTGCTGGCAAAAAACGACATGAACGAAGTCTGCATGGCCACGCCCGCAATTTCCGACGGCCTGCTGCTGATTCGAGGCCAGAAGCATCTTTATTGTATTGGCAGGTAAGTCCTCTTCATGCCGCGCCATTTTTCCATGAAGCAGGGCGGTCTTTGGCGCGCAGCTCTTGAAACATGTGCCTCAGCCTGCCGTCGATCGCCGCGAGGGTTTCGTCGCGATCCAGGCCGACCAGTTCCATCGGAGGACCGAACTCAATTCGAACCGGGCGGCGACGGAAGAACTTTCGATGGATTGGCCAGGCGTCGTAGGCGCCGACGATGACGGCCGGAACAACGACCACCTTGGCCCGCTCGATGATCAGGGCGACGCCCCCAAGAAGCGGCGCGATTTCGCCATCCAGCGTGCGGGCGCCCTCCGGGAAGATGTTCATCAGATGCCCCTCCTGCAGGCGCTGGATGGTTTCTTTGACGGCTCGCACGTCGCCCTGTCCCTGTCGAACGGGAAACGCATTCAGAATCGATCGCAGGAACCAGGCGAAAACGCGGTTGCTGAACAGCTCGGACTTCGCGATGAAGTTCAACGGCCGCCGCAAGTGAAGCGGAAGCAGAATGGGATCGAGCAGGCTCTGGTGGTTCGAGACGATGAGGACGCCGCCGTCCGGCGGAATGTGGTGACTGCCGTAGATTTTCAAGTCAAAGAAAAGGACCGCGAACGGCCGTACGAGGGTCTGCAGCAGCTTCCATGAGAGAGACCGTTGGATCTTCATTCCTGCCGCCAGTCGGACGGCAAGATCCCCGCGAGCTGCTTCGAGACGAATTCACATTCGGAGTCGGAGATTCTCGGGACACGTATCATGCGGCGAAATCGATCGGGTCGAATCACATCGGACCCGCTGCACGAGCCGAGCGTGATGACCGCGGCGCTGAAGTCGTTCACGAGGGCGTGGAATATCGCGGCGACCATCGGGACGGGAACGTTCAGTCGCACCACGTTTTCCGCGACCAATTGAGCATAAGCGATCGTCGCCAGACACTGGCCCATCGCGAGTGTCGGCGGCGTGTCGGGGCGCATGGTTCGGCTCACATCACGCTCTCGGGCGAGGAGTTGAAATGCCTTCGCGGCCTGCGCGAACAGGCGGACGTTCCCAATCGTAATTAATGGCCGATAGGCGTTCAGGAAATGGGGAAAGGCGATTGCACTGATTGAGCCGGTCGAGGCCTCGAAGAGGTACGCGTTTTCCTGCGACGTAACCTCGCCGGCGACCAGTGAGGGCAGTACGGCGAGCGCGGTCTGGGAATCGGCAAAATAGCGTGGAATGAACTGCGTGGTCAGGCCCAGGTTGATGTGCGTGCTGCCCTCCAGGCCCGGGATAAGCTGCACGTCGCGCAGCGCCATTTCAAAATACGTCTCGGACTCGAATCCGCGCGCGCCGATGCACTCAGACAGCAGCGCCATGACCTTGACGCCTTCCGTACTGAGCTTGGCCTTTTGCACGGCGGTGAACAGCAGATAACGCCGGTCCTCAGCGCTCGATGCGTGGACATAATCCAGCGCCCGGTAGGCGTACAGCTTCATCCCCGTCAACCGCGCGTAGGCCTGCGCCATCGTCGCGCGAATGTGCGGCATCTCGATGGCGGGCTTTCCGTAGAGCATGCGGCCGCGCAGGTGTGCGGCGGCCTCTGCGAAGGCGTGCTCGCAGATTCCGATCGAGCCGAATCCCAGAAAGAACTTGCCCAAGGTGACGGTTCCAAAGATCGCGTCCCACGCCTGCCGACCTTCGGCGATCATGTCGCTCTCGGGAAATTCGTGATCTTTCACTTCGAATTCGCCGACAAACGCCGAACGCACGCCCATCGTGCGGATTTTTCGCGCGCCGCCGATTCCCTTCGACTCGTTCGGCCGCAGTGCAAACAGGACGATCGGCGCCCGTCTCGAATGACCGGTGCCGCGGGCATTTTCCTTCCGCGCGAGTATCGAGATGATCGAGGCCGAGTTTGAATTTCCGATGTAGTACTTCGCGCCGCCGGCCACGAAGCGGCCGGGACCGGCTTCGGTGATCGTGAACTCGTTGCCGAGGAGATCAGACCCGTGATTTCGCTCGGAAACGCCGAACGCGAGCAGCCCACCCGCTTCGAGCGCTGCAATGGCTTCTCGTTTCAAATTCGCATTGCCGCCCAGTAGAATCGCACACAACCCCAGGAACGTGACCTGCAGGCTGTATCCATGCGCCGGGCTGAAGTAGCCGCAGACCTCGAGAAAACGGGTGTATCGCAAGAGATCAAACTCGGTCCCGAGGCGCGAATGCTCGCGCGGCGAGAGCAGCCGCGCGTAAAGCTGATGGGTCCCCTGGTATGCGATCCAGTCCTCGTACCACTGCTCGTGCCGATCCTCCTCTTTGATGGACGCCAGCCCTTTGCTTTCGAAAAACTCCACCAGTTTTCGAACCAGCGGCTCGCGCAGATAAACATCAGCGCCAGCCGAAGGTCGCCCGCCGGAAAAAGCGTGCGGGTAAATCGCCTCGGCCGCTGTTGCAGTGTCGGAGTCGGAACTGCCCTGCTGTTGCGATTCGAGACGGGCCAAGTTCATTACTCCACGGGCGCAGTCTCCGCGCTCCACTCTGGCTCCGGCTCTTTCACGATATCAAGGGGGAACAAACGGAGTTCGGGCTGCCCGGATTATTCGATTTAAGGGTCGGGTACCGCCGTTAGATTATAGCGGATCGCATCCAGTGTTTCACCAATCAGTGCCGATGAAATGCAAGGAGGGACCAGCCTCGTATGTACGCGCTTGCTTTCCCCCCGGCGAACCCTACAATCCCATCGGAGTTTTGTATTCAAGGTTGTCGGAAGACTAATCAAAGGGCAGCCCGCACGCGGCAGGAGGCCTGTTAACGAGTAAGCCGACCTGGCCTCATGCCTTAGGGCGTTTGGCCACGTCGGCTTTTTCTGTGAGATAAACCAGTGCAGAAGACAGCTCAAACAGACATGATGTTCGGCGAACCGCTCAACCGCTTGACCGCGGGAGTGGCACTCCCTTCGGTAAAATTCAACTCACCCGATAGTTTCCGCCGGGCGCTTCGGCAGCGGGTCGATGCGTACTTTGCGACCACCGGCCGCAAACCGCGCGACTGCAGGCAGATGTACGCCAAGTCGGCGATTATCCTTTCTTCTTGTGCCGCGCTGTACGTCCTGCTGGTATTCGTCGTCAGCTCATGGTGGCTGACGATCCCTCTGACGGTTCTGCTGGGCCTGGCGCTCGCGGTGGCGGCGTTCAATATCCAGCACGACGGCGGACACGGCGCCTACTCGGATCACCGATGGGTCAACAAGGTTGCGTCCCTGACACTGGACCTGCTGGGCGGCAGCTCGTACATGTGGGCCCGAAAACACAACGCGATTCATCACAGCTACACGAATCTCACCGGGCACGACGATGACATCAACCTCGGCTTTCTGGGACGATTGTCGCCGCACCAGAAGCACCTGAGGTTTCACCGGCTCCAGCACTTTTACATGTGGGTTTTGTATGGTTTCCTGCCGGTCAAGTGGCACCTCTATGACGACTTTCACAACCTGCTCACCGGGCGCATCGCCGGGCACCGCTTTCCGCGGCCCAAGGGATGGGACCTGGCGACTTTCATCGGCGGCAAGGTCGTGTTCTTCTCACTGGCTTTCGGGGTGCCCATTCTGCTGCACCCCTGGTGGTGCGTGCTGGCGGCCTACGGGATCGCGTCGTTTGTCCAAGGCGTCGCATTGAGCGTCGTGTTCCAGATGGCCCACTGCGTGGAGGAAGCTGAGTTTCCGGAGCCGAGTCCCGATACCGGCCGGGTCGAATCCAGTTG
>DATMEE010000176.1:0-5916 GCA_035557035.1 Phycisphaerae bacterium | reverse complement strand
TGGCCGTGCCGGTGACATCGCCGTCGTACATGCGCGCGACGGCATCTTCCACGAGGATCGACTGCCCGGCTTCGTCGGTGTGGATATGGCAGGTGAGGTCCTGAACGTACCAGCCGGCCATTTTTGCTCGCTTGAGATTCGCGCGGGTGTCCGCGAAAAAATTACCCTGCTCATCGACGCTTCCGCGGCCCGAAATCTCGCCGTGGCTGCCCTCGATTTGAAAGCCCAGGTCCAGGGCGACGTTGTCGAGTCGAAGGGCGCCATCGAAGTCCCAGCGCGTTCCGCCCATCCCGGTCGATTCGAACCGCAGGGGACTGAGCCGCAGGTCGAAACTTCCTTGGGCTTTGATGGACTCGACGAACTTGCGAAGCGTTTCGGGAAGAGCCTCGCGGAGCCGCCGGTTGAACGCCATGTTCTTCGCGTCGACCGAGAGCGTGCCGCCCGGACCGGCAGCGCCGAGTTGAAGTTCGCCGGCGAGGGAAATCGAAGCGTTGCCGCATTTGCCGTCGATCGCGATGATTTCGATGCGGTCGCCGCTCGCCAACATGCGGCCATTCACATTCGTAAGGAGAATCGGGAGGCCGCGGAAGCGAATTTCTGCATCGATCGGCTCGATCTCGGTCCGATGCACGAGATTCACGTTGCCGTCGCGGGAGGTCGCGTGAATGTCCGAGCGCACACGGATTCGCCCGCGCGGAGACAGGAGATCCCAGATTTCCTTTAGACCAGCGGGTAGGGCGGCGTGGAGCTCTTCGTCCAGCAACACGCCGTTCGCGTCAAAATTCAGATCGACGACGGTTTGCCCGTCGGCGCCGACGATTTCCCCCGAGGCCTTGAAGGCGGCGTCGCCGTGCCGGCCTTGGGCGTGAACGATCTTCAACCGATCGTCACCGATCTCCAGCTCCGCCGCGACGTCGTTGAAACCATACGAGAACCGGGCGTGGGTCAACGTTGCGTCGCGAACGTTTGCGTGAAGGTCCCACATGAGATCGCCGGTCGTTCGATGCATCGAAACCGTGCCTAACAAATCCATGATTCCGCGAGGCTGGAAATCCGCGAGCTTCGCGCGCAGTCCCTCGGGCAGGGCCGCGACGTACGGGGGATCGATGCGCAGGCCGTTGGCCTCGACGCGCATTTCCATCTCAACGTCGTGCTGGGCGCGGATGATGGAGTAACCATCGAAACGCATCGACGCGCCGTCGCTGTCGCCGGAAACGCCGAGAATACGAATGCGGTCGCCGTCGACTTCCAGGCGGCCGTGGACGTTTTTGATCGGATAGGGGTGCGGGGCGACGCGGGCGCGGGCATCCACCAGGTCGATGGTAAGCCGCTGGGTCCAATCCGGGTCCGGGGCGCCCTCGGGCGCGCCCGGGCGAAGTAGGCGCGCGTGAACGTGCGCCATGCCGCGGGCGCTGAAGCGATCGACGACCGATTGATAGCGCCTCGGTAAAGCGTCGAAAAGATGGCCATCGAGCGGGATGGAGGTCGCCTTGATATCCAGCTCAACGCGAATCGTCTCGGTGCTGAGATTCACAAAGCAATTGATGTTGGCCTGCCCTGAGCCGTGCTGACCGTGCATATTCTCCACGTAAACATCGTCGCCCATGAATCGCACGGTGCCGTGTACGTCGTGGAGCGGGTAGGGAAACCACTTGGCGCTGCCGTTCATGCCGTTGATGCGAATGAAGCCGTCGGTGCGAAGGGTGCCGGGAGAGTCGGGAGCCCGGGTGAAATGGAGCGACGCATTCAGATTTCCGTGCGGATCATAATCCTCCAGAAAGTTTCGGATGGGGTTTGGCGTCTTGGCGCCTTCGGCGAGGAGGCGCTCGCGCACAGCGCCTTCCGGCATGGGCAGGCCGGTGGCCTTGAAGGTGACATCGACGCCGTAACTTTTGAAAACGTCAGCATCGGTGTTGGTCAGCTCGCCCTTCAGCCGGCAGGGGGCGTTATTGATCGTCCCGGTCATATCGACGACGATCCGCTCCCCCATGATCTTCACGGAGCCCTGCACGTCGTTCATGCGCACGAGCATTTCGTTTTCGTCGACGGCCATCCTGCTGCCAGCCGGATCAAACAAGGACATGTCGTTGTCGAGAATGGTCATGGGGATGTCACATCGCCCCCGGCGAAGCACGATCTCGATGTCGCGCTCTTCATTGTTTTGCGAATCGTAAAGGAGCCGGCTCAAGCGAACTTCCCCTCGCATGGAAATAAGATCGAACAGATTCCGGGCCTTGTGGGGCAGTTGAAGTCTGATCGTCCTGGCATCGACGAAGATGCTATTCGCGACGACTTTTTCGCCGGGATCGAAAAAGACGGTGGTGCGCTCGACCGGCTCTGAATACCGGCGAACTTCGATGTAATAGCCGGTTTCGGCCTGCGGGTGCGGTCGAACGTCGGCGTCGAGCCTTTCCACCACCTGCGCGCCGGATTGGTCAACTGCCACGACAACGGCACGCGCGTCGCGCAGCGTGATGATCGGCCGATGCGGCAGCTCGTCCTCAGGTTCGTCGGGAGCCGCGGGCGAAAGCAACTGCCAATTGCGCAGTCCGGTGTCGGCATTGTGCCGCAAAAAAATGGTGGGCTGGACGGCCACGACGCGCTGCACCCGGAGCTTTCCGAGCAGCAGGAGCCACGGATCGTGAATCAGCCGCACCGATCGCGCGGAAAAGATGCGTCGGGAATTGAAGTCCCTCGCTTTGGGATCGAGCTTGGGATCGAGCCTTTCGTCGTACGGCACCGCCAGCGAGACATCGTCAAGCGTTATGCCACCGAACATCTCGAATCGCGCGCCGGCGACCGCGACCTCCAGCCCGCCCGGCGCGGCCTTTTTGATGAACTCGAGGGCACGCTCGCGGATGGCGGAATCGCGCGTGGTGATCGTATACATGGCGAATCCCGCGATAAGCAGGGCGAGGAGGGCCAGGCCGATGCGCTCGCGCGCCACCGACACCGGATGACGACGCAGCGATGTATGGGGGAGAAATCGCCATAGGCGAATCATGCGAGGTCGTGTGGTGGGGCGGGTGGCGGGCGGCACGATCGGACCTCAATGCGGGCGGGATTCGACGCGCGCCGGAAGAAGCCGGACAATGGCGGTCGCGGCCAGAATAAACAACAGGGGCATGGCGGGAACGCGATAACGCACGGAGCCGACGAAGACCATGTGGACCAGCGTAAAGTACAGCGCGGGCGCCAGCAACAGCGCGAGGATCGCGGGGCGGCGCCGGTTCAGCCAGATTCCCACGGCGGCCAGTGCGAATTCGGGTGCGACGGTCATCCAGCAGGCCAGCTTGAGGAGGGGCGATGCGTAATCGGCGGCGTGAATGACGATCGACCAGGTGCGCTTCAACTTGGCCCACGCGAGGCTGAGGGCCCGGCCGGGATTTGCGGTTGCCCAGTCGATGGCAGTGGCGCGGCAGATGCGGTCGCGCTCGTATTCGTCGGCATGGGTTGGAAAATCGGGATAGACAATTCGATTCATTCCCGGCGAGCCGTCGGCCCAGGGGCCGAGAGCTTCCATGAGGCTCGCGCCGCTGCCGATGCGAACCGGGACGATGCGGCCGTAGAGTTTATGGTTGCGAATGAGCGTCGGCGTCAGGACTAGGACACTCGAGAACAGGAACATCGAAGTCATCAGAACGCGTCGACGAATTGGGACCGCGCGCGCGGCGTTTGAGTTCATGAACCACTGAAGCAATATGGCGATGAGAAAAGGAAACAATAGATTCGTGCTGCGGGCCAGGGTTGCCAGGCCCATGCACGCGCCTGCCAGAAGGCCCCAGCCATGCGGCGCGGTTCCCGTTTCGGCTAGATCCACCCTGATCCTCACGATCGCGTAGAAGCTCGCGAGCAGGAGCAGAATATAGAGCGATTCGGTCAGCACCAGCGCGTTGAAGAAGAGCAGAATCGGATCGAGCGCGAGCAGCGCCGCCGCGAACAGTGCGCTCCTTCTATCGAAAAGTCCGCGAGCGATGCCCGCCAGAAGAAGAATGGATGCGACGCCGAATGCACCATTGCACGCGCGGCCGAAGCGCATGATCACCGGGGCGTCGTCTAATCCAAACAACGGTGCGATAGCAAGTATGAGTGGATAGAGCGGATCGGTTCCGGCCCGCATCCGTTCATCGTCGATGGGGCCGCGGCCGGCGGCGATGTTCTGTGCGACGCGAATGTAGCGATGCGAGTCGGGGAAATCGAACAGAGCCGGCCGCAATTCCGCGAAGACCTGCAAGGCCACACGAACGACAATCGCCGCGATGACAATTGCGCTCAACCATCGCCGATAGGATGCGTCACCGGTCGCGTTCACGAAGCCTGGTCTCCGGCGCGGCCGGCGACGGTGACGGCCGCTTCGCGTGGCGCGAAACCGGGGCGAATCATCAGGTGCTTGCCGCGCCGTTCGGCGATGACGCCATTCGAAAGCTGGATCACCCGATGTTCAACGGCCGGAGCAAGTGAGTGGGCCACGGCAGCGAGTCGTTCGGAGCGGATCGCCTTCATCGGCGTGCCGATCTGCTGCAGCGCGAGCATGATGACTTCCGAAAGCACGGCTGGCGGCGTGCCCTGCACCGAGGCGACCCGAAGCACCACGCCAGTTTCATCATTTTGAATCAGGGCCGATTCAAAGAGTTTCTGCGCCGTTGCGCGAAGGAAATCGCTTGCATCTCGAGCGTGAGCGGCAATTCGGCGAAGGGCAGCGGCGGCCGCGGGATTCACGCGCCGTTCGATCAGAGGCATGAGGTCATGGCGAATGAAGTTTCTTGTTGCGACCGAAACGTCGTCATTCGTCACATCGTGGAGGAAAGGCAACTTTCGGCGGGCGAGATAAGCCAGAATCGCCTCCCGGCGAATCGAAAGGAGCGGTCGCACGATCTCGACATCGCCGTCGGGCGTCAGCGGCCGGCGCTCGGGAATGCCCGCGAGGCCGCGCAAGCTTGTGCCGCGGAGAATCCGATGGAGGACCGTCTCCGCCTGATCGTTCGCCTGATGCGCGACGGCCACTCGCTGCGCATCGAAGCTTGCGGCGGCGCGGGCGAAGAAGGCGTATCGCGCCTTGCGCCCCGCCTCTTCGATCGACTCGCCGGTTGACTTCGAAAGTGCGGGCACGTCAATCGACTCTGCGTAGAACGGCAAATGCAACCGCGCCGCCTGCTCGCGTACGAAGGTCGCCATCTCGCCAGAGAAGTTGGGCGGCAAATGGTGATCGAGGTGGGCGACGGTCAGGGTCCAACCTGTCTTGCGCAGGTGGTTGATGCGGTGCAACCCGTGCAGCATCGCCATCGAATCCGGCCCGCCGGAGACGGCGCAGACGACAGCCGAATCGCGGGGGATCAACCGCCGCGTTGCGTCAAAGACGATTTTGTGAAAGTGTCGCGTGTCCACAGGAGTGCCGAAGAACCGTTTTCAGATGTGGCGAGCATCGGAAAATTCTCAGGGAATGATCCTCGCCGCCAGTGCAACCGCTTCCGCTCGAACAAGGCCTCCGCCGCCCCTCCGGGGCGGGCTTTGTAGTTCGGGTCGGCATCCACGGGTTGCGCTTCGCTTCACCCGTGGCTACAGCCTGTCGCCCCGCTGGGGCTAAGCGGTCGCCCCGCTGGTGGTTCAACATCGCAAGCGCATCGAACCAAGCAGCAGACTGCTCGCTATTCTACTGTGCGGCGGGGTGAAGGGTTATCTCGACAGGCGCGTTTGCCGCGAGCATTTCTTTGCGCCGCAACTGGCCGCAGGCCGCGTCGTCGGGCACGACTGGGGCGCGAACGTCGCGTGGGCGGTGGCCGGCTGGCACGCCGACCGTGTGCGCTCGCTGACCGCGGTGTCGGTGCCGCACCCGGCGGCCTACACCGCGGCCTTCCGCGCGGACCCGGAGCAGAAGGAGCGCTCGGCCTACATCCGGCTGTTCTGGCAGGAGGGCAA
>DATMEE010000175.1:0-2795 GCA_035557035.1 Phycisphaerae bacterium | reverse complement strand
CCGATGTGCTGCCAGAAGAGCTGGGCGAGCTTCGGATAGTCCGGCACGTTGATGCCGGTCGGGGTCCAGGCCACCCGATCCGGGGAGCGGTAGAACTCGATCAGGCCACCTAGCTTCGGGGCGCGTTCGCTGAAGCTCGTGTGTCGGATCGTGCTGTCGCGGACAAAGGTGAGGCCGACATGGCTCCTCTTGGTGTCGACGGTCTTCGACACCACGAATTGGGCGTAGAGCCAGGCGGCTTTGCGACGGTCCACTGGCGTCGACTTCATCAGCGTCCAGGAGCCCGCGTCCTGATAGCCGCGCTGAGAGCCTTCCTTCCAGTAGGGCCCGTGCGGCGATGGAGCCATCCGCCACAACAGATTGCCCTTGTCATCGGCCGTGTTGTTGCCTTTGCTCTTCTCCTTTACCATTTCAGCCGTGAAGGCCGTGTACCAGAAGATCTGCTGGGCGACATTGCCCTGAGAGAGCGCTGGCAGCGACTGATAGAAGTCGAGATCTGCCGCGCCCGGAGGGGCGAACTTGCGCAGCCACTCGTCCCACTTGCGCACCGCGTATACTGCAGCAGGACTGTTGGTGGCCCCCCCGCGGCTCACGGATGCGCCCGCGGGATTGCAGGAGCCCTTCTCCATGCGGATGCCCCATTCGTCGACCGGGCGTCCGTTCGGACTGCCGGGATCGGCGGCGCCGGCCATCGACAACCAAGCGTCGGTCATGCGCCAGCCGAGGTCGGGCGCGCGCTTGCCGTAATCCATGTGGCCGTAGACGCGGACCCCGTCGATCTCCTTCACGTCGTTGGTGAAGAACTCGGCGATGTCCTCGTAGGCCGACCAGTCTACGGGAACACCGAGATTGTAGCCGTATTTATCCTTGAAGCGCTTCTTCAGGTCCGGCCGATCGAACCAGTCCTTGCGGAACCAGTAGAGGTTGGCGAACTGCTGATCCGGCAGCTGCCATAACTTGCCATCCGGTCCGGTTGTGAAGGACTTGCCAATGAAGTCGTTGACGTCGAGCGTCGGCGAAGTGACGTCCTTGCCTTCTCCCGCCATCCAATCTGTGAGGTTCACCGCAGATTGCAGGCGCGAATGCGTGCCGATCAAATCGGAGTCATTGATGTAGGCATCGTACAGATTGCGGTTCGTTTGCATCTGGGTCTGGACAGCCTGGACGACTTCTCCCTCTCCCAGAAGCTGGTGGTTGACCTTGATGCCGGTGATTTCCTCAAAGGCCTTGGTCAACGTCTTCGATTCGTATTCATGCGTCGGAATGGTCTCCGACAGCACGTTGATCTCCATGCCCTTGAACGGCTTGGCCGCGTTGACGAACCACTCCATCTCCTGGAGCTGTTGCTCTTTCGCGAGCACCGACGGCTGGAACTCGCCGTCGACCCATTTTTTTGCTTCATCCATGCCGCCAAAGGCGGCGCTCGCGCATGCGGCCATTGCCGCAGCCGCGATCGTCAGTCGTCTCCTCATTCGATGATCTCCTCCCAGAGAGCTACTTGAGACGGGCGTTAACGCTACTTTCGAACCGAAAGGAATGTCAATCGAAAATATAATCGCGCCTCAAAGGCCGTTTGGCGGGTCGAAACGCAGATATCCAAAATTCTTCCTGGCTAAGATGCCGTCGGCAGGTGCGAATTCGCCTGTTTGTGTTGCCGTTTCGCGCAAAACGAAATAAATGAAATCGCCCTAAAGGACCCGGCTGATGGACTTGCTGACCCCTCGTCAGACCGACATTGTTGGCCTTGCCAAGGCTGAGGGCCGCGTCAGCGTGGAGGCGCTGGCCGACCGCTTCAACGTGACCGCGCAGACTATCCGCAAGGATTTGAACGACCTTTGCGAGCGCGGCGTGCTGCTGCGCTACCACGGCGGCGCAGTGCTGAGTTCGGGCATCGCCAACTTCGGCTACGAGGCGAGGCGCAAGCTGGCGACCGAGGAGAAGCGCTGGATCGGTAAGAAGGCGGCGTCCGTCATACCCGACAGCTCTTCGCTCCTGATCAACATCGGCACCACCACCGAGCAGGTTGCCGTGGCCCTGCGTAACAAGCAGGGGCTGCTCGCCATCACCAACAACATTAATGTCGTCAACATATTGCAGGGTTACGAGCAGATCGAGGTGATCATTGCCGGCGGTGTCGTCCGGCACCTCGACGGCGGTGTCGTCGGCGAGGCTGCCGTCGACTTCATTCGCCAGTTCAAGGTCGACTACGCCGTGATCGGTACCTCGGCCATCGACGAGGACGGCACGCTGCTCGACTTCGACTATCGTGAGGTGAAGGTGGCGCAGGCGATCATCGATTGCGCCCGCAAATCCATCCTCGTCGCCGATAGCATGAAGTTCGAACGAACGGCACCCGTGCGGATCGGCCACCTCTCTCAGCTCGACTACTTCGTAACGAATGGGCCGGTGCCGCCGCGGCTGCGGGACATCTGCCGCGACAATGAGGTTCAGATAGAGATCGCGACTCAACCTTGATATTTCGAAAAGACGCGATAATCTTCGTATGCGTCGACAAGGGAATGTGTGCGGCCAACGGCCCCGGCGCGGCCGCATCGATCCGCTTGCCAGGCACCGGATCCACCAAAGTGCGCGGGCGACGGGATGCACGACATTGCGATCATCGGCGGGGGCATCAACGGATGCGGCATCGCACGTGATGCCGCGGGACGGGGGCTATCCGTCCTTCTTGCGGAGAAGGACGACCTGGCGAGCGGGACATCCTCAGCCTCGACCAAGCTCATTCACGGCGGGCTACGCTATCTCGAGCACTACAGCTTCCGCCTTGTGCGCGAGTC
>DATMEE010000174.1:0-4208 GCA_035557035.1 Phycisphaerae bacterium | reverse complement strand
AGAAGTGATGCAGGAGGTTCGCGAGCGAGTTCTCACGCTCGACGCCCTTGTCACCGAACTGGACGTGGAGCTGCTCGGCCGAAAGTCGCAGTACGAAACCCTCCAAACCGTCCGTCCCGAGGACATGCCCATCACCGCCGAGCTTCAGGCGATCCTTCAGAATGATCCGACCCTGTTCCAGTTCGAGCAGCGGCTGATCCAGGCCCAGGAGATGCTCAATCAGGCATCCCGGCGCTACGGCCCGAACCACCGTATCGTGCGGGAATCCACCGCGCAGCGTGATGCCGCTGATCAGGCATTTCGCCAGGACCAGGCCGCGAAGATCCTCCACTATCAGTCCCGCCAGATTGAACAGGCCCGCCGCAACTACCTGGAGGCCCAGGACCAGCAGTTGGCCCTGCGAGAAAAGCTGATGACCGCAAAGTCCGAGCAGCGCGACATGCAGGTAAAGCTGGCCGACTACGATGCCAAGGTGGCCGATCAGGAGTTGTTGCAGCTCGACTACGAAAAGAAACTCGAACAGAAGAACATGCTCGAAGCGATTTACCGGCAGCGCCAGACGGTTCAGGTCGAGGTGGCTTCCATCGCCACGCCGCCCGAGCGCATGAGCAGCCCCAAGCTTGCCGTTTGGATTCCAGCCGGCACGCTGCTCGGCCTCGTCGTCAGCGTCGGTCTCGCCCTGCTGCTCGAACTGGCCGACAAGTCCGTCAGAACGCCGCGCGACGTCATTCGCGCCCACCTGCCGGTGCTCGGGACCATTCCCACCACCGATGACGACGAAGTGGAGATCGAACGGGTTGAAACCGCCTGCCTCGATGCCCCCCATTCCATCGTTGCCGAGGCGTTCCGCAACCTTCGCGCCAATCTATTCTTCAGCGCGCCGGCAGAACAGCAGGGCGTGATCCTGGTGACCAGTCCCAGCGGCGGAAACGGCAAAACCACCGTCGCCAGCAATTTGGCGATATCCATCGCGCTGAGCGGCCGGCGCGTCCTTCTGATTGATTCGAATTTCCGCCGGGCCGCCCTCCCGCGCGTTTTTCCGAATATGCGAGAAGAAGGCCTGAGCAATATCCTCATCGGACAGGGAGAGCTGAAAGACTTCGTTACCCCCACGAGCGTTCCGGGGCTGGAGGTGCTTTCCGCGGGGCCGCTGCCCCCCAATCCCGCCGAACTGCTCGGCAGCAGTTTCCTGCGAGATGTCGTCGTTGATGCGCGCTCCCGCTATGACCAGGTCATCTTTGATGGTCCGCCCGTGCTTCTCGTCAGCGATGCGATGGTCCTGGCCGGCGCGGTCGATGGCGTCCTACTGGTATGCGAGTATCGAAATACGTCGCGCGGCGCCCTTCAGCGCACGCAGGCCAATCTTGAAGCGATCAACGCTCGCATCTTCGGCGCCGTGCTTAATAAAGTGCAGTCCCGAGCCGGCGGATATTTCCGCAGGTCGTATCGTGAATTCTATGAATATCACGAGCCCAGCGAAGACGCTCCGCCGGCCAGACCGCAACTCGCGACGAAGGCGGCCGCTGCTTCCGCCGCCGCGACGCTTCCGACATCGGAGGGTCCCGGTTCCTTCGGCGGATCGAGGGAGGGCTCCTCGGCCCCGTCGACCGCGGAGCTGGACTGGTCCGACGCAACCGACGAGGCCGTGGCGATGCCTGCGGTCGCGGTGGCCCCGGCCGAGCCGCCTCTCGCGACAACGATTGAAGAATCCGACATCGACGTGGAACAAAGCGAGGGGTTCTTTCGCGATGTCGGGGAAGTGCCTGCCCCGGTCGCCGCCTCAATTCCTGATATGCGCGACATCGAGGATGTCGACGATTTTAGGATGCCGACAGCTCCGGCCGATCGGGCAGAGGACAGCCCCCGCCGGACGTCATGGGAACCGGCTTCGCCGGCCACATTGGAGGAGGCGTTCCCGTCGGAGTCGGGGGCCGCGGCCTCGTATTTCGACAGCGAGTCGATCGTCGAAGTGCCCGACTCGGAAGACGCGGTATCGCCGGCCCAGCCCGACCAGAGCGTCGATCGCGAACCATGGGGCCTTGAGACGGCGCCGCCGGCCCAGGAGATCGCCCCGGAGACGACCTATCTCCCAGATCGCGCAGAAGAACTGAATCCAGGATCATCGGGAGAGTCCGCAAGGTCTGCGGCCGAGGAGATCGAGGACGAAATCGACCTGGGCGACGATCTTGCCGACCTGGACAGCGAAGAGTTTCGCATTGATGATAAATTCAACCTCGATGACGACTTCGAAGACCCCGACCAGACCGATCTCAGGCGCTGAGCCGCTTCGAGCGGCCGACGCTCCCTCGGTCCCCGAACGTGCCGCGGAGTTTCGTTTGCGAGATCCCGTCGAACTGGCCCGCGATTTCCTCGGCGAACAGGCCGGCGCGATCGCTCGTCTGGCCGGAATGGTCAGCGACTCTTTCGATTGCGCGATTGGGCTGATTTTAGCTTCGACGCAGCAAATGGTTGTGACCGGCATCGGCAAGAGCGGTCTCATCGCCCGCAAGGCTGCCGCGACGCTGGCAAGCACAGGCACGCCCGCGATGTTCATGCACCCTGTCGAAGGGGTCCACGGCGACCTCGGCGCCGTCGGCCCGGGCGCGGTTTTGCTCGCCCTCTCCAAGAGCGGCCACACCGAAGAACTGGTCAAGTTCGTCAGCCATTTTCGCCGAATCGGCGGCCGCGTCATCGTGATTTGCGAAGACCAGTGTTCTCCGCTCGGGGAGCTTGCCGACGTGGTGCTGCCGATTCCCGCGATGAAAGAGGCCGGCCCGCTGGGTCTCGCGCCGACCACCAGCACCCTTTTGTCTCTCGCCATGTGCGATGCCCTCGCGATGGCGTTGCTCGACGCCCGGGGCTTCGGAGAAGCGGATTTTGCCCGCTACCACCCTGACGGCAGCCTGGGGCGACGCCTTCTGCTCCGGGCCGGCGATCTGATGCACGGCGGCAAGGAACTGCCCGTTGTAAAGGAGTCCGCCACGTTCAACGAGATGTTGATCGTGATGATGTCGCATCGGCTGGGGATGACGTGTGTGATCGCGAAAGATGGATCGCTGCGCGGCGTCTTCACCGACGGCGACCTCCGTCGCCTGCTGACGCGATGCGAAACGCCGGCGAAACTTACCGCCGGCCAAGCCTGGCAGCAGAGCCGGCGCGCCCCGTCCGACATCGCGGTGAAGTGCTCCACGATCACACCGCAAACCCCGGCGGTCGAGTGCCTCCGCCTGATGCGTGAGAGCGAAATCACGGTTTTGGTTGTATCCGAAACTGGCCGCGAGCCGATGGGTATCATACGGTTACAAGACATCGTCCGAGCCGGCATCGGCTAACCGGCCGCGGCGATGCGCCTCGCATGGCTCGCCCTACCGATGTTTTTCAGAAACACGACCCACCTCAACACCGGTCGGCTCGAACGGATGTTTCGCGACGCCGTTGCGGAATGGCCCTTCGAAGGCGCCCAGATCTTCCTTCGCTACAGCCGCGGAGCCGACTTTTCCGGCGCCTGCTACTACGAATCGGACCGCATTTTCATCAATCTGGGGCGGCACAATCACTACCCCTACCTCCTCAAAATCAACGTCGCACGTCCGAGATCCAATCGGACCCATTGGTGGCGGGAACTTTACACCCTTGAAATCAAAGGTCCGGAGGAACTGGCGCTCTTCATCTTTCTGCACGAGTTCTACCACCGGCTCGTGAAACGGGCCCGCCGGAATGTTCGCCAGAAGGAGGCCCGCTGCGATCGTTTCGCGACTCGAGCACTCGTCGATCGCTATGGATGCATCGTGCGTGACTCCCGCGGCCGCCTTGTCCCGCGAGACGAATGGGACTTTCAGGACCTGGATGGCTTCGTGGCCGCCGCCCGCGGGACACTGCGCAAGTCGGCTCGCAAGCCGCTCGTTCGCCGATCGCGCCCGGAGCCGGAGGCTGGCCAGGCGGCTCCCGTGATCACAAAGTCGGACGTGGCCTCCGACCTCCATGCACAGGGACTACTTTTCCCAGTCTGAATTTTTCGCTTTGTGCCGGCGTCTCCCCGGGAATCTCAAATTCCTATTGACTCCGCGTTCTCGTTGAAATAATATCTATCGGTATACATTCCGGGGGATTTTGGAATTCCCCGCCGCTGCTAATCCGTTTGCTCGATCGGTGTATCGCCGCCGGATCGGTTCGTGCCGGGAAAACGGCATCTTCCGAGCGTGGTCGCG
>DATMEE010000173.1:0-4877 GCA_035557035.1 Phycisphaerae bacterium | reverse complement strand
TCGTGGACGCGACTTGAACCAGCCGCGATCAAGTTCACTAGGAAGGGTTGGCGTCATCTTGAGGAGCAGCAGCGACGAAAGATCTTGCCCAGAGGCTCAAACGACACTCGACTTTCAGAGTTTCCTCACGCACCAGCAAGTTTCTTCGCTTCGCTCAGAATGACGCCGCTCCGCTCATTAAATGACGTCCTTACACTCGAACTGACGATAGCGTCTTACGATTCCAACCTCGCCCGCACGCTTTCCGGAATCGCCACCGACTCAAATCGATTATCCGTCCACCGGCAGCACACCATCTTCACCCGGCCGCGGGCGGTTCTTTGTCCCGCCTTGCTGAACGTCGCCTCGTACGTCAGCGACTTATCGCGGATGTCCGTCACTTCCATCCGCACCTCCACCTCGTCCTCGAAATAAAGCGGCGCGAAATACTCGCAACTGACGTGAACCCGCGGCCAACTGATCTCCACGCCGTCCTGCTCGTGCACCACGCTCATCCCCACCGACCGAAGGTACGCGTGCTCGACCTCTTCCATCCACCGAAAGTAATTCGAGAAGTGCATCACGCCGGCCATGTCGGTTTCGGCGAACTGCACCCGGCGCTGGATCGAGAATTCACGCGGCATATTCCTGAAATCTAATCAGTCGGGCGCTCACAAGGAAGCCACCAGAACCCGACACGGAAGTCGCCGCCGCTGAATGCACGCTAGAGGGACAGTCATGAAGAAGGGGCGGATTCGCGACTGGGTTGTGCGGACCCTGTCACCAAGGGTGAACCGCTGGATTCACGGAAGTCCGCAACGGGGCTTCCCCTGGAATGGCGTCGCGGTGGGGACCGAAAACCGCATATCTCCTGTGCTTTGCAAGGGTTATCACACAGCCCGGACGCGACAGACCACGCTCGCATGACGGCAGCCGCTTGATTTTCCGGCGGTCCGCGATTATTTTCACAGGTCGCAATTCGGCCTTGAAGGGGGATGCCTACAATGAGCATCAAGGCCGTCGGGCACGAAGTTCGTTTCTACCGGTAGGGTTTGTTGACCTTCTGAATTGAAAGGTGGAGGAGAATAACCAATGAGAAATACGCTATCCCTTTTCACACTGGCCGCCGTCTTGAGTCTTGCGTCCCATTCGGCACAAGCGACGCTTCTGACCAATGGCAACCTCGATGTCACACAACCGGTGGAAATCGTGCCCGGCTTCTTTTTGCCAAAGCCGGCGAGTTGGGTGAACGAGGGCTTCCGCGCCATCAGCGGGCCTTACGAGGACGAAATGTCCTCCGAGCCTTGGGCAGGCCCGGCGCCGACGCCGGTCACCGCCGATGGCAGCGGACTTCCCGGTCCCGACGGTTGCGATGGTCCCGATTGCGCCGTCTTCTTCAAGCCCTTCTCGGGAAATGCCGCGCCGAACGGCCCCACCACCGGCCATCTCTATCAGGATGTCCCCGGCACGCCAGGGCTGGAGTACACGCTGACCGGCTGGGCCGGCGCCGAGTCAAATGCCTTGATGACAGGCGCAGAGATGGCGCTTGAGTTTCTCGACGGCGGCGGCAGCACCATCGGCGGCACCGTCGTCAATCTGTTGCCAACCCTGTTTGTCGATAACGGCGAGCCCTTTGATTACAAGCAGTACACCGCCTCGGCCGTCGCGCCCGCAAATACGGCCTTCGTCCGTGCCCGCGTGTCGATGATCGGCGCGATGGGCAACCCGGCCGGCGGCGGACAAGCTTATGTCGTCGACGACTTCGAGCTCACCGCGATCCCGGAACCGTCGACGCTGGCCCTCGTGCTTGTCGGGATCATTCGACGCAGGCGCTGATCTTCGATTCTGTCGATGGCGCGCCGCGATAGGAACATTCTTCGATGATTTCACGACCCCTTGCATGGCAAGGGGTTTTTTTGTCTTTGCATCGGCAACTCTATATTTCGCTGAAACACGGCGCGCGCCAAGATTTCGCTGAATCGCTTCCCGCTGTCTCTCGCAGGATCCTCTGCGGCTCTGCAATAAAAGTGTGAAAGCCGCAGCTCACTTACGGGCGCGGAGCCGAAGTGGCAGGCGCCGTATCCGTCGCCTTCTCATCGAGAATCTTGAACACCACGTACTGCGCGTTCTTATTCTTCTCCCATCCTCCCGACGGATACAGCAGCTCGGCAAATCCCTTCGCCCCCATCACCTTGTTCGAGAGTGCCCGGTGATCACGGTCGCTGATCACGTACTTCGAGCGGAAATAGTCGCGAATGTCCTGAACCTTGATCTCCAGCCGCTCCTTGAATTTGTTTCCCTTCGCGTCCGTCATCTCCTTGTTTACCACCGTGGGAACCTGGCCGCGCGTCACCTTGACGTACCGCTCCCACAGGTCCGGCCGTCGTTTGTGCGTGAATACCGGGTCGAGCCCCACGACGTAGTAATTATGTGAGTTGTAATAAAAGTACACGGGGAAGTCGTCCCAGTCGCTGGTGAAGACGACGTCGCCGGGCTGCGAATCCGCCTTCAGCGCCTTCATCATTTTCTCAATCTCGACAACGGTGTAACTGCACCGGCTGCTTTCGCGCACCTCGGTCCACATGATCGAGCCGAAGGCGATCCCGCCAAAGGCGGCCGCAAGGCTCCACGGAATTAACCAGCCCAGCCGGGCGATCCGCGCTTCACGATCCGATCGACGGCGAATCCACTCGGCCACGAAGGGAACGGTGAAGGCGATGCCGATCGCGACCCAGCACTCCCATGTTTGCGCAAACTCCTTCATGCGGGAAGTCAGGCGCTCATCCCAGTCCTTCACCATCGTGAAAGTCAGCCATGCCAGGAATCCAATCGCGAGTGACGCGAACAAGGCTCGAAACAGGTCGGCGGACTCCTCTGTCCTCAGAATCACATCCCGGTCGATCCAATCGCGGAGCATTTGGAGTCCCGGCTTGGACAGCATGGCCGCACTGGCCACGCAAAAGAGCGGCCAGTATTCGATGAACCGCTTCGATTTGATCGTCAGCAGAAAGAAGGCGAAATGCAAAATCACGAGGGTCAGCTCGTTGGCGGAGAGCCGCGGTCCAAGCCGAAGCCGCGAAAGTAATGAAACCGTCCACAGGGCGAGAACCGGTCCGGCGAATTCAACCAAAAACCACCACAATCCCTCGTAAGGATACCACTCCGACCCGACGCCCACGTCCTTGGGCGGCGTCAATCCGGTGCCGAAGATTTGCAACTGTAAGAATTCGTACATGCCCCCAAAATAGGGATAAGTCACCACGCCGACGCACCACCCGGCCGCCGTCGCAATCAGCATGGCCCACGGAAAGCGCCGATCCTCCGGCCGCCCCAGCACGCTCGAAATCACAAAGGCGCCCACGACGATCGGCGAATACAGAACGGCTCCAAGATACATGTGGTTGGACAGCGCGGCGACGATGCCGGCCAGCAGCCACCGTTCGCGGAACATCGACCAGATGAGCAACAGCATCAGGAACAAACACGGACTGATGGCCCGACACATGGAGTGTCGCGTGTAAAACTGGATCGGCATCAGGAAAAAAATCAGCACCCACAGCCAGAGAAATGGTACGCCCTCTCCGCGCAAAATCAGATAGAACATCAGCAGCGCCAGCGCGAAAAACGTACAGTTCGCCACGCGCGCCCCAATCAGGTCGTCGCTCCCCAGCCATTCGCTTACCTTTACAAACGGAATCATCGCCGCCTGAAAGCCGTAGTGATGGCTGACGAAATCGTCCCCCTGCTGTCGAAAGTAGGCGAACTGCAGCCAGGGAAACGTTTTCAGCAGTCCGACTTCGGGCATCATCTTCGACATCTTCAGGTGATAGAATGAGTCGTTGCCCGGCAGGCGGCGCGCGCGGACCGACGGGTCGTCAGGGTTGAAGTTGAAGAGAAAGAAGTGCGACATCAGAAAGCCGACGACGAATACCGCGCAGGCCTCAAGCAACGATGCGCCGCGGGTTCTCAGAGCGCCGCCGGGCCCCAGCCGGGAGTCATGCAGTGGATGAGAGGCGCCGCCCTCTCGATCTTTTGCGCCCCCCGAGAATACTCTGACCCCGCCCGAATCCCCGCCGCCATTCGCATCTTGCATGGTCTTCGCCGCCTGTGATGGTCGTTTGCCTGCCTCAAAGTCGTATCGTCGCATGTCCGCGTCCTGCTTGCCAAGCGCCGGAGTTTTATCGCGAAAAAATGCGGCCTGCCGGGGGTTGGTCGGCAGGCCGCGTCGAGAAGGTAGGAGATGGGTGCTTCGGTTCAACCCCGGCTGGCGCATCGCGCTGGCGAAACCGGCTCATCCCATTGGTGTTGGCGTTGTTATTGCCGTTCGTATTGTTATTGTTGTTCGTGTTGGTGTTTCCATTGCCGTTCCCATTTCCATTGCAGCTTTCGGGACCGGAGCAATCGTTGAACATCGTCACTTGGAACGAGCCGACGCGAACGATATCGCCGACATCCATCATCGGGAAATTGGCCGGGAAGTTGCCGTCGTCCGTGTCGAACCGCACTTCGCCTCGGCCGTCGCCGCCCACGTGAATGGTGCCGACCAAAACGCCGTGTACGAGGATCTGGTAGTTACCGCTGACGTAGCCGCGAACCTTGACCCGGAAGCGGGCACAACCCTGCGGCGCCCAGCGATACTCGGCCTCCAGTTCAACAGGGCTCTCGATTTCACCCTCCAGCCGCGTCCCGCCGCCAGGGCAGATGCCCGGCGGGTTGGTATTGTCATTGGAGTTGTTGTTCCCGTTCGTGTTCGTATTGCCGTTGGTGTTTCCATTTGTATTGGAGTTGTTGTTGTCGTTGGTATTACCGTTGGTATTTGAGTTGTTGTTCTCATTCGTATTACCATTGGTGTTTGTATTCCCATTGGTATTACCGTTCGTGTTCGTGTTGTTGTTCTC
>DATMEE010000172.1:0-4703 GCA_035557035.1 Phycisphaerae bacterium | reverse complement strand
CTCGACCGGCGATGGCTGGTTCGGCTGGCGCTGTTCGTCATCACCGGCACGGCCGCGACGGTCGTCGTCAAGTGTGCGTATCAACATTTCGTCGAATTACCCGACACGATCAAGTATTTCGAGGAACACCGCGCCGAACTGCTTCGGGGCAATCCTAACGATCCCGCGCGACCGACCGGCATGGAGCATGATTACGAAATGCGGCTGCGCTCCGGCGGGCTGACCGGTTTCTATGGGCACTCCAACCTGCTGGCGAGTCAGCTCATCCTTTTTGCGATGGCGGCGCTCGCCCTTATCGTCGATCGCAGCAAGGCCGGTGTCGCGAAGGCAGCACACATCGTTCCCGCCGCTATTTTTGTCGGCTGCGTGATCGCGCTCTTTGGCACGCAGAGCAAGGGCGCTCTCGCTGCTCTCATCATCGCATTGATCGCATGGCTCGGGTTGCAATTTACAGGGATGGCGCATGTGAAACGGCCACGGACGGTGCTGCTCGCCGGGTGGATCGGCACATGTGTGATTGCGGCCACGCTCGTTGTTTACTTGCAGCGGACTCCCGACGCGCTCGGCCGTTCCATCTTGTTCCGGACGATGTATTGGGAAGGCGGTTGGGAAATGCTTCTCGACCGCGGCCCTTTCGGCCTCGGGGCCAACAACTTCGGCCGCCATTTCACGCAATACAAATCCGTCGAATGCCCGGAGGAAGTGGAATCGCCGCACAGTTGGCCGATGCAATTTGCGACCGAATGGGGCGTGCTGGGGCTGATCGGCTTTCTTGCGATGGCCATCGGCGTGTCGGTCCGCGCAACTTCCCGGGTGCAAGCCGTGGGTGTGGCACCGGCTATTAGCCGGTGCCACACCCACTCGCAGGCGCGCTCGATCATTCTCTGGACCGCCGCCGTTTTCACGAGCGCGTTTGTTCCCTGGCTCGCGATCAACCAGAGGGGCGACCCGGTGTTTCTCGCGCTTCAGGCCGGCAGCGTCGGTCTGCCGCTCTTTCTGGGAATGCTTGCGGTGTCGTTCGATTCAGCCGGAAATCGGTCGATCTCCGACGCGCCGGTAAACGCTATCGTGCCGGCGCTTGCCGCCGGACTGATCGGGTTTCTCGCACATACATCCATTGATCTTGCCCTCTTCGCGGGCGGCCCCGCCACCACGTTGTTCGCCTTCGCGGCCATCATGCTGGCCGCGCAAGAATGCCCCGAACCATCAATCAGCGCGGCCGCAAACGTGACGGCAACCACGAAATGGAAGTCCATTTGTGGAGCGGCCGGGATACTCACCGGACTCGTCGCCATCTTGCTTGTTCTGGCGTTTTCCAACGCCAGGGTCGCTCTATGGCTCGACACCGGCCGCGCCGAATCCAGCCCTTCGCCGTGGAGCATTTACGAAGCTTCCGACGCTGGCCGCGCATATCGCCGCGCGCATGACAGGTATTTGATCGACGCCACGGCGGGGACCGAATTGATCGAGCAACTGCTGCCGCGCGTGGCGACGCCGGCGAATTCGGCCGAGGCGATCAAAATCGCCGAAGAGGCTCGCCGCCGCGATCCGTTCAGCGGACTCATCATGACCCATCAGAGCGCCCTCCAGCAGCAGCGGTATCATCTGACGCATGACATGACCGACATGGAAACGGCACTCGCCTTCTACCGGGAGTGCGTGGCGGCTTACCCCACGTCCCCCCACCGCCGCATCCAACTCGGCAATCTGTTGGAAGGCTTGGCCGATCGACGCAATGATCCAGCGTTGAAGAGCGAAGCCGTTCGCGAGCTGCAGATCGCTCTCGATCTGGAAGCAAAGCGCGTGTACGTCTCACTCCCGAATCGAATGCCGCCCGAGGTTCTCTCGTCGATTTGTCAGCGGATTGAGCAACTGCGGGCATCCAGCGCGGAACCTTCCACGTCGGTAAACGATTGATTGGCCCACGGAAATACGCATTCTGTCCCCACGACCGACTTGAGTCGTTCGTAACCTATTGTCCGACCAAGCCGAGGGCTTCATCCAAACACCCTATCATAAATTCCGCGTCCGCCTCGCTTACGCACATCGGCGGTTTGATTCGCAAAACATTGCCGTAGAAACCGCCCTTGCCGATCAACAAGCCGCGATCGCGGCATAGTGCCAGCACCTGCGTCGCCTCGGTGTTGGCCGGCTCTTTGCTCTTGCGGTCGCGGACCAGCTCGACGCCGAGCATGAGGCCCAGGCCGCGAACTTCGCCGATGATCGCGTGGCGCTCCATCAGGCCTTCCAGGCCCCGCTTCAATACCCCCCCCACTTTTTTTGCGTTGGCCTGAATGCCCTCCGCATCGATTACCTCCAGAGTGGTCAAGCCTTGAATCGCCTGCACCGGGTTGCCGCCGAAGGTGTTGAAATGAATCTTTCCGACGAGGGCCTTCGAGATTTCCGCCGTCGTGGTGCAGGCGCCGAGGGCCGTGCCGTTGCCAATCCCCTTGGCCATCGTCACCATGTCGGGCATCACGTCCCAGTTCTGAAAACCCCAGTAGTGCTCGCCGGTGCGCCCGAAGCCGGTCTGAACCTCGTCGGCGATGCACACCCCCCCCGCCTTCCGCACCGCGTCGTAGACGATCTTGAAATACTCCTTCGGTGGTGTCACCACCCCGCCCACGCCCATGATCGGCTCGGCGATGAACGCCGCCACCTTGCCCGGCGTGGCGAACTGGATCAGGTCGGCCACGTCCTCGGCGCACTTGATGCCGCACTCCGGATACTTCTGGCCGTACGGGCAGCGATAGCAATACCCCGGCTGGGCATGGTGAACGCCGAATGCCTGGGGCATGACATACTTCCACGACGATTGCCCGGTCAGCCCCATCGTCGATTGCGATCCGCCGTGATAGCCGTGCCGCAGGGCGATGATGTCGAAATAGCCGGTGTGCATGCGTGCCGTGGTGATGGCAATGTCGTTGGCCTCGCTGCCGCTGTTGGTGAAGTATGTTACCTTCAGCTCGCCGGGCATGCGGTCGGCCAGGGCCTTGCCGAATTGCCCGACGGCCGGGTGAACGTAGATCGTGGTGGTGTGCTGGAGGCGGCCCATCTGCTCGCGGACGGCCTCGACGATGCGCGGGTGCGAGTGGCCGATGGAGATGGTGACGATGCCGGCGATGCCGTCGAGATAGCGGCGGCCCTTTTCGTCCCAAAGGTATTGCATCTTTCCCTCGACGATCATGAGGGGGTCTTTGTAATAGCGCAGCAGCGCGGGGGTGAGATAGGTCTGGCGCAGCGCCATAGCTTCCTCGACGGTGGGGCCGTCGTAGGGCGTGGGCTTGTGGTCGAAGACAGGGAGGGAGTAGCTGCGCGGCGGATTACGGGAAGAATCGGCAGACGGTTGCTCTGGCATGGTCTCATTCCTTTCGAGAGCCATTGTCCAAAGCGGAACTCGCCACGTCAAAGCACGCTACGCCAATCCGACGCGGGCGACATAATCTAATGCGGGGAAGTTGATAAGGGCTGGAGAAGCCTCGTCCCAAACGTGTCGTGCCGTTATCGACTCCAGATTCGGGGCCGCGTACACGAATCGAAGATCGTACGCGCGATATATCCGCGCGAAAAACGTCGAGAGTCCCCGATTGCCTCTTCCATGCGATTAGTCAGGTTGCGAAATGCGCCGAGCGTACCCTTCATCGAAATTGCGATCACCGGACCGATGCCGGGCTTGGTCACGACAACATCCACAGCCTTGGTCTTGAGTCCGCCGAGTACGGTTCGCTCACCGGAGCCGGCTGCGCTCACATCGTGTTCGAGCAACGCGCATCCGCGCCGCTCCACGACGCGGAATGGCGGATGCGGTGTGATCTCGCTCGGATGAAATCCGCCCTCGACCACGAGCCGAGACGCGACATAGTAATGCAGCGGGCGAATGTGCCCTTGACCCTGATGCCCGGAAACATTGAGGACGAACGCCTCAAGCGCCTGAGTGAGCGTGAGCCATTGGCATGGAGTCACTTCACTCGGCATAGTGCCTCCATTGCCGCATCGTCTTGACTGCCGATTTCAGTATCTCCGCATCGGCTTCACTTGAGACTGCCGTGTCATCTAGGAGAACTCGTGCGGCCTCGCGGGGTTCCAACTTAAGCATCCCGCCCCCTAGTGGATGCCCCTCAAGTTCGCACGAAAGTCTCGTGAGTGGCGAGGACCAAAGTCGAAGCAGCCGCGGCATCGTCATCCCGTTGGTCAGGTGAACCGCGTGGACCGAATTTGTGCAGACGCATCCGGCCGAATTCCGCGCAAGAGTCGGGTTGCTTCCGCTCATGTAGGACAGAAACCCGTCGGGTACGCGCACATCGGGAATGACGTACCACGGATCACGGTTACGGCACTTGTACGATTCGCGGGCCTCGCGTCCTGCCTCCGAATCCAGGTAGCGGCGCACGGGTTTCGGCATATCGTGCAATCGCTCAAGACGAAGCAGCAGCACAGCGTCATCGGCGGCAATCCAAGACTGAACGCGCCGCTCGTCCACGCATCCTCCCGCCAGGCTTCTCCCGTTTCGTACCGTCGGATGGACCATCTTGGGCGGAATCCCAAGCAGCTCACCTTGTGAAGGTCGCAGATGGAAAAAGTCATTCGCGCCGCTGACGTACCCGATGCCGACGCGTGCCACGTCGCCGAGTCGCCGCGCGCGGCTTGCATTCGCAGCCCTTGCATACAGTTCGCGTTCCTCAGTAGAAAGGAGGAATGGGCGC
>DATMEE010000171.1:0-3164 GCA_035557035.1 Phycisphaerae bacterium | reverse complement strand
TTCATTACGGCGCTGTTCCTGGTTGCACTGGTGGCGTTTCAACCCGAACTAAGGCGGGCGCTGATTCGCCTCGGAGCAAAAACCTGGTTCGTCGAATCCTCGGAGGAAATCGACCGCGTGATCGAACAGGTCGTCGAGGCGGTCACCTATCTTTCAAAGAACAAGATCGGCGCCATCGTCGCCTTCGAACGCGGCACCGAGTTCAGCGCCATGATCGAAGAGGCCGTGAAGCTGGACGCGGAGGTCACCAGTGAACTTCTCACCACCATCTTTTGGCCCGGCTCGGCCCTGCACGACATGGGCGTTGTAATCTCACGCGGCCGGGTCAGCGCCGCCGCCGTGCAATTTCCCATGACCGATTCGCAAAACGTGGGCCCGGCCCTGGGCGCCCGCCACCGCGCCGCCATCGGCCTGTCCGAAGATTCCGATGCGCTGGTGATGATCGTCAGCGAAGAAACCGGCACGATCAGCATCGTCGAAGACGGCGCCCTCAAGCGCGGACTCACGCCCGATACGCTTCGCGCCGAACTGCGGCGAGGCCTGGGCCGACCGGCGAACGATTGACTTCATCACACGGCCTTGGCGCTGCTCTCGATGTGGGCGATCAGCTTGTAAACCAGCTTCGCCGCCAAAAATTCCGTCTGGGCGCTCCCGGGAATCGGTGACACCTCGACGACATCAAACGCGACGATCTTGCGCGCCAGCGCCGTCGCCCGAAGCAGATCGATCACCTGAAACCAGTCCAGACCCCCCGGCTCGGGGGTGCCCGTCCCTGGGGCGTAGGCGGGGTCGAGGCCGTCAATGTCGATGGTCACATAGACGTTGTCGGTAAGCGAATCCACCGCCTGCATGATCCAGTCGATGTTGTTTCGCGCCTCGCGCACCGAGATCGGCTTGAACTTGTGCTTCTTCATGAACCGATGCTCTTCAGCGCTGAAATTGCGGATCCCCACCGGCACAATCGGAACCTTGTATTCCAGAATCCGCCGCATGACCGCCGCATGGCTGAACGGCGTCCCCTCGTATTCGTCGCGCAAATCCGCATGCGCATCGATCTGCAAAACGCTCAGCTTCTTGTGCTTCGCCATCACCGCCCGAACCAGCGCGCTCGTGATCGAGTGCTCCCCGCCCAGCGTAATCAGCGTCTTGCCATCGCGCACGATTTTTTGCGCCGCGTCGAACACGTCGTGATTCATCGCCTCCGGACCGGCCATGTTCGGAAAGATCGGCGGCAGCGTGGCGATACCGCACTCGAAGAACTCCCGCTCGTATTCCTCATCGAAAAGCTCGACCTGCTGGCTCGCGGTGATGATCGCGCGCGGGCCATTCCGCGTGCCCACCTGAAAACTCACCGAGCTGTCATACGGCACCGGCAGCACCGCATACTTCGCCCGCCTGTAATCGCTATTTCGTTCCGGAAGGCCAAGAAAGTTATCGGGCTGCTGGGTCATCGCTTCCTGCCCTTACTGCGTCCGAGGATTCTCAACTCAATCCCCGCTATTTTGCGAAGGATCGACGCTCCGGGCAACACGCCATACGCCGTCACCGCTTTCGAGCCCGCGTATTGACGACCGGCGGCCGATCAACGATAAATCCCCGAACGAAGCCACGAGAGAGCATCGCACGGGAATCCGGATATTCCCCGCGATGATTTTGCCCGAATCGAGGGAGATGCCATGACTCACGTCGTCGTAGCACGCTGTGTGAATTGCCGCTACACCGATTGCGCGACCGTCTGCCCGGTGGAGTGCTTCTGGGAAATCGACAACCCCGCCATGCTGGTCATCGATCCTGACACTTGCATCGACTGCGGCCTTTGCGTTCCCGAGTGCCCGATTCACGCGATCTACACCGAAGACGAAGTGCCCGCCCCTTACACGGAGTGGACCGCCAAAAACGCCGACCTGTTCAAGGCCGGCGTGAATATCACGGAGAAAAAGGATGCTCTCCCAGGCGCCCTTTCGCTCGAGGAAATTCAAGCGAAAGAGAAGGAACAGGGGTTGGATGTTCCAGAGCCTGGCGGCGTCTGACCCCCCGCGCGGGGGTTTTCCGCGCCTCGGAAGGTCACCGATTCCAGGAAGACTCTTCCTTTTCACGTGCGGTTTGGCGTGCCTCGCCGGCTGCGCCGGCACACCCACCGCAAATGCCATCGTCTTCTTCTGCGACGGCGCCGGCTGGTACGCCGGCGCCTCCCCCGTTCGATCCGGCCTGCGCGACGCCGGCTTCCGCGGCGAGTTCGAGACCTTCCGCTGGAGCAGCATGTTGGGCCCCGGCACCGACCACCTCATCTCCGCCCGCAGCAAGGCCGTCGCCCGCCGCCTCAGCAAGCGACTCGCCGAATTCCGCAAGGCCAACCCCCGCGCCACCATTCACCTCATGGGCCTCTCCGCCGGCACCGCCGTGGTGCTGAACGCCGTGAAGCAACTGCCCCCCGGGGTCCGCGTGAACAACATCGTTCTCCTCTCCTCGTCCGTCTCCTCCCGCCATGACCTCATCTCCGTCATGCGCCGCGCCAACGGCTTCCTCTACAACACCGTCAGCAAGTCCGATTCGATCTTGCGGAGCCTCGCCGTCAACGCCGACGGCGAGGACGGCCCGCCCGCCGGCCGCGTCGGCTTTCGCCCCACCCGCCGAAGTGCCCAGAGCGAGGCATACCATCGCGTCGTGAACCTCCCCTGGCGGCCGGCCTATCTCGCCTACGATTGGGACGGCGGCCACGTCGGCGTCACCGATTCGAACTTCATCCGCACCGTCATCGCACCGCGGCTCATGTCGCGCGAGATCTTCCCGCTCGACCGGCCGATTGGCGGCTTTTCGGCCTCGAATTGAAAATGAAACACATCGCCCGACACGTGATCGCCGCAGCCCTGCTCATCGCCCCGATGGCCGCCGCGTCCGGCTGCGCGAGCGATAGCGCCCAGCCGGTCCCACAGGCAAACTCGGCCGAGGTGCGTGAGAATGCTGGCGGCGACGCCCACTTGGCCTACGATCGCGCCTGCCATGCCTCCCGCCGAAATCCCGGCGACTCCAAGGCCGCCCGCGCCATCAAGCGGCACGCCCCCGCCGCCGCCGCCCATTGGGCCGCCCAGGCCCGCCTCGCCGCCACCGACGGCCGCCCCGGCGACGCCTGGAAGATGGCCATGCGTGCCATGGAGATACGGCCG
>DATMEE010000170.1:0-4283 GCA_035557035.1 Phycisphaerae bacterium | reverse complement strand
GACGTGCCCGGTCATCAGCGGGACTTTTCGCTCCTTCGCCAGCCGGTTCAGCGTGTGGGCGTCGGCCGCGTTCAGGGCGATTGGTTTTTCGACGAGGACCGGCCTGCCCTGCTCGATGAGATATCTGGCGATTTCAAAGTGCGTCTCGGCCGGCGTCGCCACCGTGTAGCCGTCGAACCCGGCCGCGACCGCGTCCTTCACGTCGGGAAAAATCGCCGCCTCGGGGTATTCCCGCTGCATCGCCTCGCGCCCGGCCTCGGCGGTCTCGACGATCCCCGCCAGCGCGCCGATGGACTGAAGCGTCCTGATGTGATTTCGTCCCCACCGGCCGGCGCCGATCACGCAGATTCGCTTGGGCATAATTCGATTGATCCTCAAAAGCGGGAAAAGGTGAATGAGAACGGAAATTGGTGCGTTCTGTCAAGAAATCGTCGTTTTGTTGGACTTTTCGCCGGCTTTCGGGCACAATGGTGGCATCGCCAAAGTCCGCTGCCGGCGGGTTCTCCGGATTCGACGAAGTTGATTTGAGCTAGCGCCATGTCTTTCGACAACGAAAGTCCGATGACCCTATTGCTTCACGCGGTCCATCGCAACGAACCCGGCGCGCGCGAAAAACTGTGGGCGAAGGTCTATGCCGAGATGCACCGTCTGGCGCGTCTAGCGATGGCCAACGAGGCCAACGGCCGCACCCTTCAAACCACCGCCCTGGTTCACGAGGCCTTTTTCCGTCTCGGCGGCTGCGACGACCTGCCCTTCAACCATCGCGGACATTTTTTCGCCGCGGCCGCCGAAGCGATGCGCCGCATCCTGGTGGACGACGCACGTAGACGAAAGCGGCTGAAGCGCGGCGGCGCCGCGGCCCACGAGCCGCTCAATGACCAGACGCCGGCGAGTGGCAACGCCTGCGTCGATCTTCTCGACCTCGATGAGGCGCTCGCGGCGCTGGAGGCAACCGATGCGCACCTGGCGAGCGTCGTCAAAATGCGTTTTTTCACCGGCCTGACCGTCGACGACACGGCCGAGGCGCTGGGCGTCTCTGCGCGCAAGATCGACAAGGACTGGCGGCTGGCCCGCGCCTGGCTGCACCGCAAAATGGGAGGCGATTGACCGGAGCCACTTTCCAAGCCCGAAGGCGCTCATGTTCCGGACTGAATCGCTCCATATTCCGAGCCCGAAGCGCCTCTTGTTCCGAGCCCGACGCGCCTCTTGTTCCGAGCCCGACGCGCCAGCGAGGGAGTAGTTTGCACGCCGACCTTCATCAGGACTCCTGGCAACGCGTGCGCGAAATCTTCGACGCAGCGCTTGAAGTTCCGCCAAGTGAGCGCGCCGCCTTACTTGATCGCGAGTGCGCCGGCAAACCTGCCGTTCGCGCAGAAGTCGAATCGCTCCTGGGCCACGATACGCGCCTGGAGGCTGATTTTCTCCAGCCGATGCAGCAATTCGATCTGCCGATGTTCCTGAACGGCCCACCCAGCGATGTGGCATCCTTCCCCCCGAAAGAGCCGTCGCTGTTGCCTGACCCGCACCAGCTCGTCGGCAGGACGATCGGAAAATACTCGATTCGCGGGCTTATTGGCCGCGGCGGCATGAGCGTCGTCTATCTGGCACAGCAGCATGGTCCCCAACGGCTGGTGGCGCTGAAGGTGATGACTCCGTCGCTGCTGTCCCCTGCCGCCTGGCGGCGATTCGAATACGAATCGGATCTCCTGGCCGGCCTGCGCCATCCCAACATCGCCCAGGTCTACGAAGCCGGCACGTTCACTCCCTCCGAAATCTCAAATCTGCCGGTAGCGTCCGCCGTCTCGGCGGACGGAGTCGCCCCGCCCGTAGCGTCCGCCGTCTCGGCGGACGGAGTGTCCTCGACGCACGAAGTTTCTGAAATCTCGAATTTCCAATCTCCATGCTCCGATCTCTCGATCCCCGACTGGCAGCGCGCCCTCCAGACGCTCCCGTTCTTCGCCCTGGAGTACGTTCCCGACGCCCGCCACATCACGGACTTCGCCCGCGAGCAAAACCTCTCCCAGCGCGCCCGTGTCGAGCTTTTCCTCCAGGCCTGCGAGGGCGTCAGTCACGCGCATGGCCGCGGAGTCATCCACCGCGACCTCAAGCCCGCCAATATCCTCGTCGGAGACGATACATTCCGAGCCCGAAGCGCTAGCGAGGGAGGGTCGAGCGCCAGCGAGCACGAGGGTCCGACAGAGCCATGCCGCCACGAAGGCACGAAGGGCGACACTCCCTCTCCCTTGAAGGGAGAAGGTCCCCCCCTTTGTGCCTCTGTGCATTCGTGCCTCAGTGCCTCTTCCGTCAAACTTATCGATTTCGGTATTGCCCGCTGCGACGACCCCTCGCTGCGCCCCGCCGGCCACACGACCCTCCTTACCGAAAAGCACTCGCTGCTCGGCACGCCGCAGTACATGAGCCCCGAGCAGTTCGGCGACGACGCCCGCGACATCGACATCCGCACCGACGTGTACAGCCTCGGAGTCATCCTCTACGAGCTGCTCTGCGGCCGCCCGCCGCACGACCTCCGATACGCTTCGCTCGCCACGGCCGCCCGTGCGGTGTGCGACGTGCCCCCGCCGCCGCCCAGCGCGATTACGGGGAGGAAGGCAGCGACGAAGCCACGGAGCGACGAAGCGACGGAGGGTGCGGCGATGCTGCCTTCTCCCTCCCTTCGTGGCTCCGTGGCTCCGTCGCTTCGTGGCTCTTTCCCGCGCGTCCGCGGCGACCTCGAGCGCGTAGTCCTCAAGGCTCTCGAGAAGGATCGCGATCAGCGCTACGCCAGCGCCGCGGCACTGGCCGACGATCTCCAAAAATGGCTCAAAGGCGACCCAGTCTCGGTGCGACCGGGGACAGTCCTGACTCGGGTGGTATCGTGGTCCAAACGTCATTCAAAAACGGCCACCGCGATTGTGACCGCCCTCGTGACGGCCGCAGCCATTGGCCTGACCTTGGTGGGGAGTCGACTGTATTTTCTTGAAAAACAGGCAAAAATTCCCGAGAAGGTCGAATTGACCCGCGCTGGGGAGCTTTACGAGCGCGACGGAGGCATGCCCGTTGCGCAGGGTAATAAGGCGGCATTGTATTCGCGCCTCGGGACACAGATAAGAACCTGGGAAACGCACGTTGTAGACGGCATCCGCTTGGCAAAGTTGGTGGATCGGCCCTCGCTGTTTGGCGGCGGCCAGATTGTTATCTGCGGCTTTACGCTTGATCGGGATCTTCCGCAGGCGCTGAACGGCAGGCTCTGCGCATTCAACGCAAACGGCCCACATGACAAGCCTCTCTGGTCAAAAACGATCGAGCAGCAAAGCCTCGACCAAATGCAATACGAGGCATGGCCGCGGCCTGCTGGCGACGAAGGGCGCGCGCGCCGTTATAAGTCCGAACGCTTTCACGTGGCCCGAGCTGAACTGCTCGATATTTTTCCCGAAAGCGAGCACCCCCACTTGCCGGGGCCGGAAATCCTGGCGGTGCATCAGTACGTTGGCCGAGGGGGAACCACCCAGTGCGCCATCCGCGTTTACGATCTGACGGGCAAGGTCCTGTTTCACGTGTGGGCCGATGTCAATATTGGTGTCGGACTGTTTTGGCTTCCCAAGCTCGCGCGGCTGGTCATTGTCGGCCTGAAGGGCGACATGCTCTTGACAGAATACCGGGACTCCCACGGGAACCCCTGGCCGATGCTGTCCGGCGCGGGTCATTTGATGGTCGCCTTTGCGATTCAACCGAAACTGGGCGAGATCAGTCGGGGCTGGGTGCATCCGCATGCGCCCGGAAAGAACGGCCCGCGGTATCCAGGCGACCGGTGGAAAGGCGAATGGTACGAACCGTTGTGGTACCGGGCGTTCTGCCCCGCCCACTGGAACGAACTTAAGGACGTTATGGGGGTGGTGGAGACAACCGACGCCGGCGACCTGATCCAGTTCGCTGTCTCCTTCACCGAGCACCGCCTGGCCGGGGGTGGTTCGTATGGCATCGGCGTGCGCATGGACGCCGACGGCGAGTTGCACATGGACAAAGTGCAGCAGGATGATGCCTCAATAGCCGCTCGGAGCCGGAACCCCAACCTGCCCAACCCGGCCAACCTTCAATTACTCCCGTGGTCTCCAGACGACATCAACCCGCCCTGCGACCGTCCTCCCGAAGAACAGTAGCGTCCGCCGTCTCGGCGGACGGAGAACCCCGCTCAGCCCGCTTCCGTCCTACATTTCACCAGGCCGCGTGAGACCCTGGCAGGCTTTCGGGATTTTGCCGTTTCTACCCCTCCGTCGCTCAGTGGC
>DATMEE010000169.1:0-21717 GCA_035557035.1 Phycisphaerae bacterium | reverse complement strand
ACCATCGTTCCGATGTCCACCATCCGGGCGCAGATCGCCGAACAACTCGCGGATGCCCGGCGCACGGCCGCGGTCACGACCACGTTTGACGAAGCCGATCTGTCCGCGCTGATCGGGTTGCACGGCCGTCAGCACGAGCGCTTCGAGAAGGAGTTCGGCCTTCGGCTGAGTTACACGTCGTTCTTCGTGCGGGCGGTGGCCGAGTCGCTGCGGGTTTATCCGCAGTTGAACGCCGAGCTGCGCGGGACGGACATCGTTCGAAAGCACTATTGTGCCATCGCGGTGTCTCTTGACGCCGACGGCGCCGCGGTCGCTCCCGTCATTCGCGACGCCGACGAGCTGAGCGTCGCGCGAATCGAGGAAATCCTGTCCGACTTTCTCGAGCGGGCCGCGACCCGCCGGCTCTCCATCGACGACCTGCGGGACGCCACGTTCACCATCTCCAATCCGGGCGCGTTCGGCTCGATGCTCTCCACGCCGGGCGTCAACCTGCCGCAATGCGCGTGCCTCGCCCTGCACGCCATCCGCAAGCGGCCCGTCGCCCGGGGCGACGAAGTCGTCGTGCGGCCGATGATGTATCTCGCCTTAAGCTTCGACCAGCGCATCGTGGACCTCTCGGACGCCGCTGAATTCTTGCGGCGGGTGAAGATGCTGATCGAGTCGCCCATCCGGGCGCTCCTGGAATCATGACAAGCCGGTAATTCTTCGTCTTTCAAATTACAGGAACGTCAACCATCGCTCACGTTCGTTTCATGGCGGCGGTGAATAATTTTCATAAGTCGGCGCGACGTGCGTCGACGAAGGAGGTTCATCATGCGCGTTGGAATTGCGGCGGATCATGCCGGACTGATCCTGAAAAACCAGATTCGTGACATCCTGCGGACCGAAGGACATCTGATCGAGGACTTCGGCCCCTTCGAATATCACCCCCATGACGACTATCCCGATTTCGTCGAGCCTCTCGGCCGGTCCGTGGCGGAGGGCGCCGTCGAACGCGGCATTGCCGTGTGTGGCTCTGGCGTCGGCGCCGCGATCGCCGCGAACAAAGTCTGCGGCGTTCGCGCGGCGGTGGTTCACAACGCTCATTCCGCGCGGGCCGGTGTCGAGGAAGAGGGAATGAACGTATTGTGTCTCGGGGCGAAGTCTCTTGGCGTCGGGGCGGCGGTTCGCATTGTCGAGGCGTTTTTGAACGCCGAATTGCCGGCGGAAATCGCTGCGGCTGCTTTGAGTTGAAATCGGGAGCCTCCCGGGTGGTAAGGGGCTTAGGTTGAGTTGCCGGATATGACCGTGACGCTCCTCTTGCGCTGGATGATTCTCATGGCGGACCGAATGACATAATAAAAGACGGGTGTCAGAAAGATGCCGAAGAGCGTCACGCCGAGCATTCCCGAAAACACCACCGTGCCCAGAGCCTGTCTCATTTCAGCCCCCGCCCCCGTGGCCAGCAGAAGGGGAACGACGCCGAGGATGAACGCGAAACTGGTCATCAAAATTGGCCGCAGGCGCAGCTGAGCCGCCTCGATCGCCGCTTCGCCGGGAGAAAGCCCTTCCTCCTCGCGCTGCTTGGCGAACTCGACGATCAACACGGCATTCTTGGCGCTGAGGCCGGCCAGCACGACGAATCCGATCTGGGTGAAGATGTTGTTGTCCATGCCGCGCAGCCAAACACCCGCGATGCCAAACAGGAGGCACATCGGCACGATCAGAATAATGGCGGTCGATAGCGCAAAGCTCTCATATTCCGCAGAGTGCACCAACCAAACAAACAATACGCACAGCGGAAAAATGAACAGCGCCGTGTTTCCCGCCAGCCTTTCCTGATAAGCCAGTTCTGTCCATTCAAAACTGAAGCCCTCCGGAAGAACGCGGCGGCCCAGGTCCTCCATCGCCGCGAGTGCGTCGCCGCTGCTCACGCCGGCGGCGGCCGTGCCGTTGATTTCAGCCGACGGATAAAGGTTGTAGCGATTGATCCGATCGGGACCCGATACGTCCTGCACGTCGAGGACCGCGCCGAGCGGCACCATTTCGCCCGCGCGATTTCGCGTCTTGAGCTGGGCGATGTCGGTCGCGCGCGCCCGAAACGGCGCATCGGCCTGGGCCATGACGCGATAGGTGCGGCCGAGATAGTTGAAATCGTTGACGTACAGGCCGCCAAGGTAAACCTGCATCGCCTGAAATACGTCTGTCAGTGGGATGTCCTGCATCTTCACCCGCGCCCGATCGACGTCGGCATAGAGCTGCGGCACGTTCGCCCGGAACGTGCTGAGCATTCTCGCAAGTCGCGGGTCTCTGGCCGCTTCGGAGATCATTCGCCCCGTCGCGGCCTGCAACTCCTGCGGCGTCGCGCGGCCGGTCCGGTCCTGAACCACCATCTTGAACCCACCGGCGGTTCCAATGCCGCGCACCGGCGGCGGCGCGATGGCGATGGCGAGGCCCTCCTGAAGCTGGGCGAAGTCCTGCATCAGCCGGCCGACGACCGCATCGGCGGATTGATCGGGGTCATGCTCGCGTTCGCTGAAGGGATCGAGCGTGACGAACATCGTGCCGGCATTGGATTGATTCGTCCGGGTAAGTATGGAAAGCCCGGTGATCAGCATCGTGTGTCGCACGCCAGGCACTTCATGCGCCATCCCGGACAAACGGTTCATGACCTGCTCGGTTCGGTCAATCGACGCGGCGTCTGGAAGCTGAACGTTGACGAACAAATACCCCAGGTCCTGGGGCGGAATGAAGCCGGTGGGCACGGTCTTAAACCCCAGCGCCGTCAGGCCCAACAGCCCGGCGTAGACCAGCAGAACCATCGCGGAAAATCGAACGCCCCTTCGCACCAGCGCCGCGTAAGCACTGGTTGCTCTGGCCAGGAATCTTTCGAACAGCCTGAAGAACCATCCCAGCGTAAGATCCAGAACGCGCGTCAGCCAATCCGTTCGTTCGTGCCGCGGTTTCAGCAGGAGCACCGCGAGCGCCGGGCTGAGCGTCAACGAATTCAGCGCCGAGAGCAGCGTGGAAAATGCGATGGTCAGCGCGAACTGCCGATAGAATTGGCCGGTGATTCCACTGATAAACGCCACGGGAATGAAAACCGCGGAGAGGCCGAAGGCAATGGCGATGACCGCTCCGGTCACCTCTTCCATCGCCTTGAAAGCGGCGTCGCGCGGGGACAGGCCCCGCTCGATCCATCGCTCAATGTTCTCGACCACGACGATCGCGTCATCGACCACGATGCCGATGGCCAGCACCATACCGAAGAGGGACAGATTGTTGATCGAAAAGCCGGCCGACCACATGATCGCGAACGTTCCGATCAGCGATACGGGGATGGCCAGCAACGGAATGATCGACGAGCGCCAACTCTGCAGAAAGATCAGCACGACAATGACCACCAGCCCCACAGCTTCCAGCAGCGTCACCACCACGTCGCGAATGCTGTCCCGAATGAACGGCGTCGTGTCATAGGGAATGACGTAATCGACGCCGGGTGGAAATGTCGCCTTCAGCTCTTCCATGCGGGCATAGATCGCGTCGGCCGTTTCCAAGGCGTTGGAGCCGGGAAGCTGAAACACGCCGAGACCCACCGACGGCTTGCCGTTGTACGCGTTGATCGTCGCGTATTCCGCGGCACCGAGTTCGACGCGGGCGACGTCCCGAACGCGGGTGATGCGCCCATCGCTTCCCGTCTTGACGATGATCTCCGCGAACTCCCCCGGTTCGCGCAGACGGCCCAGGGCGTTCACGGTATATTGGAAATTCGTCGTCCCCGGCGGCAGCGGAGCCGCGCCGACCACGCCGGCCGCCACTTGTATGTTCTGCTCGCGCACGGCCTGAACCAGATCGCCCACGGTAAGATTGCGGGAAGAGAGCCTTTCGGGATCGAGCCACAGGCGCATCGAATAATCGCGCGCGCCGAACAAATTGAGATCGCCGACGCCCGGCAGCCGCGCCAATTCGTCCTTGATTTGCAGCGTGACGTAGTTGCTCAGGTAAAGCGTGTCGCGGCTGTTGTCCGGCGAAAAGAGCGTGACGGCGAGCGTCAGATCGGGAGATGACTTCTTGACGGTGACGCCGAGACGGCGCACGTCTTCGGGAAGCTGGGGCTCGGCGATGGCCACGCGGTTCTGCACCTGCACCTGGGCGACGTCCAGATTCGTGCCCAACTGGAACGTGACGGTGATGCTGACGCGCCCGTCGTTCGTGCTTTGACTCGAAATGTAGAGCATGTTTTCGACGCCGTTGATCTGCTCTTCGAGCGGCGTCGCGACCGTGGCTGCCGCGATCTGGGCGCTGGCGCCGGGGTACGTGGCCGATACGACGACCGTGGGCGGCACGATCTCCGGGTATTGCGCGATCGGAAGCGTGAAAATGGCAATTGCCCCGACGACCAGAATCAGAATCGACAAAACGGCGGCAAAAACCGGCCGGTCGATGAAGAAGTGGGCGAACTTCATGAGTCGCTCCGCCGGGTGGTCGGCAAGGTCGACGCCGTCGCCGGACGTGACGTGGCAGGCACAACGGGCGCCGTTTGTGTCGCTACGGTGTCGCCCGGCCGGACTCTCAGCAGACCCTGGGTCATGACGCGGTCATTCACGCCGACGCCGGACTCGATGATCCGAAGCGTGTCGCGCTGCGCCCCGATCCGCACCTGGCGGTATTCGACGACGTTTCGATCGTTCACGACATAGACGTAACGCCGGCCCTGATCGACCCCCAGGGCTTCCTCGGGAATGAGTACGGATTGCCTCGGCGGCCCGACGAAAACGCGAATACGCGCGAACAGTCCTGGAAACAGCACCATTTCAGGATTCGGAAATACGGCACGCACCCGCAAGGTGCCGGTATTGGGATCGACGCGGTTTTCGACAAAATCGATGTGACCCTTGTGCGGAAAATCGCTTTCGGTCGCCAGCCCGAGATAGGCAGGGACTTCGCCCTCTCGATAGGATTCCATTTCGCCCTGACGAATCGCCTTCTGAACTTCAAGCACGGTCCGCTCGTCGATGTCCAGGTAGGCGTAGATCGGATCCCTTCTCACAATGGTCGTGAGCAAGGTGGCCTCGCCCAATCCCCCCCGCACCAGATTGCCGCGGTCCACCAGGTTCCGGCTGACGCGGCCGCTGATCGGGGCCGTCACCCGCGTCCACTCGAGATTAAGCTGGGCCGCCTTGAGTGCCGCATCTGCAGCAGCGACCTCGGCGCGGGCTTCGGCCTGGGTGTTGACGGCGCGGTCGTACTCGATCTGGGCCGCCACCTGACGCTTGAACAGGTCTTCGAGGCGGGTCAGCTCGATGTCCGCCTGATTCAGCGTGGCCTGTGTTCGAGTGAGCTGTGCCCGGGCCTCATCGACTTCGGCCTGGTACAACCGATTATCGATCTTGAAAAGCAGATCGCCCTCTTTCACGTCGCGGCCCGGCTCGAATTCAACGCTCTCCAGAAAGCCTCCGACGCGCGGACGCACTTCCACCATTTCAACCGCCTCGGTTCGGCCGGTGAAGTCGACGTGCGGCTGGGTTTGCATCTGTGTGGGGTGCGTGATCGTCACCAACGGCGTCGGTCCCGCCGGCGCCGATGCGCCCGTCGTTGACTTGCGATCGCAGGACGTGGCCGGCAGACAGGCGAGCGCGAAAATGAACTGCGCGATTTTTATTCGCGGATGCATTAATTTTGACCTTCGTCGCGCACGCGGCGCGACGCCCGGCTCGCGGAAGTATAGCTTCAGGCGACCGCGCGGCCACGCCGGTCTATCGGGCCGGGATGGATTCCATGTCCTGGACGATCTTGCCGCAGGTTGCGAACAGGCAAAACAGCCGGGCGGATTCCTTTGGAACTAATGCGCGCGATCTCGGATCAACCGCGAATAGCCCGAAGTTGGCTTCATACCCGGACGCCCACTCGTAATTATCCATCAGGCTCCAGTGAAAATAACCGCGCACGTCATGGCCCTGCGCAATCGCCCGCCGAACCGCGAAGACGTGGTCCATGAGGTAGCGCTGCCGCGTCCGGTCGGTTTTGTCCGGTACGCCGTTTTCGGTGATGAGAATCGGCTTGCCGTAGCGCCGCGAAAGTGCCGCGATCTCGACAGCCAGCCCGTCGGCGTCCATGTACCAGCCCGCCTCCGACACGTCACGCCCGCGGCGCATCGCCTGCGACCAGCGTGACAGCGGCCACGCCATCTCGCGAAAATAGTAGTTGATGCCGATCCAGTCGCATGCCTCGACGATTCTGTCGAGATGATAATAGTTGTATTCAAGACCCTTGCGATACCAGAAACGGCCCACGTCCAGCAGATTCTTTTTCCAGTGAATGATGCTCTGCACGCTGATGACCCGCGCATCGGCCCGGATCTCCCGGATGATTTTCGCCGCCTCAATGAATGCCTCCGCCTCGGCATCCAGAATGCGCAAGTAGCGGCGGTAACTCGGCCGCCCCCCCGGCGGGAAGTATTGGATGAGCACGCCGAAAGCGTAAGCATTCGGCTCGTTTTGCGGGGCGAACGTCTCGACATGGGGCGCAAGCGCGCCGACCATCTTTCGCACGAATGGCCCCCACCGCTCCGCGCAGCGCGGGTGCAGCCAGCCGTGCCTGCTGTAACTCTCGCTCGAAAGCCACGACGGAAACGTGAAGTGCCAGAGCGTCACCACCGGCTCGATGCCCGCCTCGCGCACCGTCCGAGCCACGTTCGCATAGTGTGCGATGGCCGCCTCGTTGAACTCTCCCGGCCGCGGCTCGACCCGCGCCCATTCCACGCTGAAGCGATAGTGCGTGACGCCGATGGACTTCATCGCTGCGATGTCCCGTTCCACCTGCGAATAGCTCCACGTGCCCTGTCCGCGCGCGTGGTCGATGAACCCCGACTCGCAGGCCAGGTCCCAGTCGGTCTTGAAGCCGAGATTCTCCGCCGCCGGCCCCGCGTCTTCGGTCTGATAGGATGAAGTCGAAACCCCCCACCAGAATGGCCGGTCTTCAGGCGGACCCGCCGCGTTCCGCGACGCGGTGATCTCGCGGTCAACCTCGAATTCACTGCGCGCGCAACCGCAAAGTAGAGATGCAATAAACAGACAAGCCAGGAATGCCGCGCGGTGAATCAAGCTCGTTCCTTAATACCGCCCCACGCTCGCATCGACCGTCACCGACCAGGAATCGATGCCGCCCGCCATGCTCATCACGCGACCCAGGCCGGACTCGCGCAAGATCGCAGCCGCCTGCACGCTGCGGTGGCCGTGGTGGCAGTAGGTAACGATGGGCCGCCCGTTGGTCAACCCGCGAATCTCCTCCACCTGCTGTTGCAGGCTGGGAAGCGGAAAAAGATGCGAGCCGTCGATGCGGCACATATCGGCCTCTTCAGGCTGGCGGACGTCCAGCAGCACGAAGTCTTCGCCTTTGTCGAGGCGCGACTTGACTTCCTGAGCCGAGACTTCCCACTGCGGATCGATGTGCTTGAACAAAATGCAACTCCATTCGCGGCGGCTATGACGCGTGCAGAAACCGCATGGCAATTTCGCAGTGCATCCGCACCGCCAGCGGGATCGCTTCGTCGGGGAAATCATAGGTCGGCTGGTGCAGCGTCGGCTGCACGGCCGGATCGCCCCGGCGGACGCCCAACCGCCAGAACGCGGCGGGCACGCGCTCGGCATAATAGGCGAAGTCCTCGCCGCCCATGCTCGGCCGCAGGTTTTCCTGGACCTTTTCGGGGCCGACGATTTCTCGCGCCACATCGGCCACGAGCGCCGACATCTTGCCGTCGTTCACGACCACAGGATATCCCCAGCGCAGATCGACCCGCGCCGTCGCTCCAAAAGCCGCCGCGGTCTGCTCGACGAGGCCGCAGAACCGCTCGACGACCCGCTGGCGAACGTCGGCGTCGAGCGTTCGAATCGTGCCGGTCAGCTCGGCCGACTCGGGAATAATGTTGCCCGCCGTGCCGGCGTTGATCGTCGCGACCGTCACCACCACGGCATCCAGCGGATCGATGTTGCGAGAAGCAATGGTTTGTAACGCCGTGACGACGTGGGCGGCGACAACGATCGGATCGACCCCGCGATGCGGATAGGCCGCATGGGCCCCCTTGCCGCGAATGACGATTTTCCACGGATTGGTCGCCGCCATGGCCGGACCGGGGCAGATGCCGACCTCGCCCAGGTCCATGTATGGCCACCCGTGCAGAGCGAACGCGGCGTCGACGTCCGGGTCCCCTAGAACGCCCTGCTCGCAGAGAATCCCGCCGCCTCCGCCGCTCTCCTCGGCCGGCTGGAAGATGAACTTCACCTTGCCGGGAAGCTTGTCGGCCATCTGAGACAAAACGATGGCAGCGCCGACGAGGCACGTTGAATGGCCGTCGTGGCCGCAGGCGTGCATTTTTCCGGAAATGTTGGACGCGTACGCCGCGCCGGTCTTCTCCTCGATCGGCAGCGCGTCCATTTCGGCCCGCAACGCGACGCAACGGCCGGGCTTGTCGGCGTTGAGCGTCGCGACGATGCCGGTTTTCGCGAGTCCAGTCTGGATTCGCAGATTCTTAAGCGGCGTCAGTCTGTCGAGAATTCGTTTCGCAGTTTCGATTTCTTCAAACGCAAGTTCGGGATGCGCGTGAATTTCGTGCCGCAGGGCCGCGAGAGCCGGCGTGATCCGGGCGATTTCCGCGGCGATGTCAGAACGATCCACTGCGTGCAACCTCGTTCTCCCAGACGATCCTCGCCCGACTTATCTTTGTTTTCGCACCGGCGCGGGCTAAGGTATCGAGCCGCGTGTCCGCTCGACTGCGAAAGATCATCGATCACTTCGGCGGCGCCAGTCCCGTCATTCTGGCCGTCGGCCTGCTTATCATCGCCAGCGCCTGGTTTTTTGTCGAACTGGCCGATGAAGTCGTCGAAGGCGACTCCCGGCAATTCGACGAATGGGTGCTCCAATCGCTGCGCGACCCGGCCGACCCGGCGATGCCGCGCGGACCCACGTGGCTCAAATTGATCATGGCCGACATCACCGCTCTCGGCGGCGTCGCCGTGCTCTGCATCATGACGACAGCGGTCGTCGGCTACATGCTGATGACCCGCAAGTTCGCGGCCATCGCGCTCATCCTTGGAGCGACCATCGGCGGTGTGCTCGTCGGCAGCGTGTTGAAGCAGCAGTTCGCCCGCCCGCGTCCGAGCGTGGTGCCGCATTTGACCGAGGTGCTGACGCACAGCTTTCCATCCGGCCACTCGATGTATTCGGCCATCGTCTATCTGACGCTGGGCGCGCTGCTCACGCGATTGACACCGGGCTGGCGGGAGAAGATTTATCTCATCGTCGTCGCCCTGGGGATCATCTTTCTGATCGGTATCAGCCGCATTTATCTCGGAGTCCATTATCCGACGGACGTGCTGGCCGGCTGGACGGCCGGCCTTGCTTGGGCGCTGCTCTGCTGGCTGGTCGCGCGATACTTGCAGCGCAAAGGCGCGGTGGAAAAAGAAGACGAATGAATGCCCTCCGACATCATTTTGATGCATGATGTCAACGCGACTCCCGGCGGTCCCTAAATAATCTGAATGCAATCTCCCTTCGCCGGATTTTCTCGGCATCGCGGGCTGGAACGCGGCTTGCTCCCCTCCCCCTCACGTCAATGGCCACAGCAACGGGCAACACGGGGAGAACCAACATGCGAAACTTCATCCGCCGCCGAAATCAGAATCTTCGCCGAGGCGCCACCACTGTCGAACTGGCCGTCGTCGCGCCGCTGCTCATATTGATGATGCTGGGCTTTCTCGAAATCGGCTACGCATTTCTCGTGAAGCAGACGCTGGGGCTGGCCGCGAATCGTGCCGCCCGCGTCGCCACGCTGCCAGGCTACACCGGCGACGACGTCCGTGCGTCAATCGATGACACGCTCGAGCGCGCCGGCTTGAGCGGCTATGAAGTCACCACCAATCTCGACGAACTCGGCCCGACGGATCGCAACGTCTGGGTCCAGGTGACCCTTCCCCTGGACCGGGCCCTGTTCACCGGCAGCCTGCTCGGCGGCGGAAACTTCGACATCACCGAACGGCGCACCTCGCACCGGGAAATGGATCCCAACCTCTCTGTCGATAACTAATCGCCGACCGGCGCCGTACTCGGCTGCGTTGCCTCAACCGGGGCACTCGTCGGCTGGGTCGATGACGATCCCGTGGGACTCTCGATCGGCAGTTCTGGATAATCCGCAAAGTCTCGCCGCAAACGCTGCCAGATCGAACTCTCGGGCCACCGACGTTCCCGATTCTGAAGCAGCATGTAGGCCCGATCGCGATCGGGAATCAATTCGATAAACCGCCGCGCCGCCTGCTCCGCCTCTGCATCCTGACCCCGTGACAAATACAGTGCGAGCAGGGTGAAGTGAGCCTCGGGCAGGGCATCATCTAATTCCTTCGCCCGCTGCGCCCACTTCATCGCCAGATCAGCGAATTGAGCTTTCGGTTGAAACTGATCCGCGAGGCTCGCGTAGATGCTCGCTTCGCTCGGAGCGGCCTCGCCCCACTGCGTGGGACCCTTGAGGTAATCCAATTGCTTCCGAACCGCGTCGTCGCGGCCGGCGGCGGCCAGGACCAGCCCCCGCGCCAGGCCAAACTCGCGCGGAAGCGGCATCGCCAACACGTCCTCCGGCGTTCCGACCACAGGGCCCTCAAATACTTCCCTTGCGCGAACCAGGCGCGTCAACAAATCATCAGTGCGGCCGACTGGATCGACGTGCAAGCCATAAAGCACGCTTTCCCGCATCGCCGCCGCGCGTGCCGCGAATAAACCCTCGCCCGCGCTGGCGTACATCGCGGCGGCTTGTTGCGCCAGCCTCTCCGCTTCGGCCGCCTGGCCGGTCCAATCCGCCAGCAGAGCCCCCAGGCGCTGGCTCTCCGGCGAGAGGGCATCCTGCCAGGATGAAGCCGGGCGATTGGCATCGGCGTCGGCGACGACCAGCAACTCGTGAAGGGTCGCCACCGATCCGGGAATGCGCCGAAACAAATCCTCGGCCATCTCGCGTGCGGCATCGTCCATTTCCCCTCGGCGCATCAACCGCTTCAACCAGCCGAGCCGTTCGATCGGCGCTGCATCAGGAATGTCGACCCACATCTGCTGTACCAAGCCTGAGTCAAACGGATCGTCGGCCGCCGATTGCTGCAGCCAGGCGCGGTAAGCGTTCAGATAATCCTCCGTCGCCTTTGATTCGCCGCGGGCACTTGCGGCCCGCGCCATCGTGAAGTTGAGAAGCATCGCCAGCCTTGAGACTTGGAGAAAGCGCGGCGCGGCGCGGCTCAAACGATTCAACCGCATCAGGGCGCTGCGAGCCAATTCGATGTCGGCGTCAGAGGCTCTTGCGTCCGACGCCACGGACTGTCCAAACAAAACTACCCTGGCATCCACCGATTTCACCCACGAGGAGAGCTTGAAAAACGGGTCGAGGATCCTCTCACCGGCGAAGTCAGCCGAGGCCATCGCCGCGGTGAAGCTTCCGTCCTCGGCAGCCTGAAGAGATTTCTGATACGCACGGATTCCACGCCAATCCTCGACGGCGAGATATCCGAGAGCGAGTGCACCAAAAACACTCACGACGCCGGCCGAGCGATACCACCCGACCCCCACCCGATTCGAGCCGGCGGCGTCGAGCGTCTTCATGCTTGCCGCTCGTTCGCTCCGCACGACGGCCCATAGCCCCGCCCACACGGTCAGGAAGATCGGCGGAAAACCCGGATGTCGCAGCGCGACGCTCGACCCTTCTTCAAGGGTCATTCCTACGAGCGCTGCCCCCAGCCCGATGACCAGCCAGCGATACGGCCGCGTCTCGGGATTTTCCCGAGCGCGATCGCAATAACGCACCGCCCACGCCATCGTAGCGGCCAGTGCCAGAATGAAGGCAGTCAGCCCGACGATGCCCAAGTCGGCGAGCAACTCCAGGAACTCGTTGTGCGCGTGGGCATACCAGAGCTGCTCGTCGAAGGCCATCACCGACGGCTCCTGCAACTGATCGATCCGCGCAAACTGCGGCGCCAGCATCGTGTAGCAGCCCTCGCCGTGGCCCCCGACGGGCTTCTGCGTGAAGAGCGCGATGGCGTACGGCCATTCGTGGTTCAAACGCGAACGGATCGAGTGCGCCCGCTCGCCCATGACGCCGTGAACCCGCAGGCGCTGCACCTGCCACGCGCCGTACAACGCGAGCAACACGGCTCCCAAGAGAATATACGGTCGAGCGCCGCGGCGGGCGGCCAAAAATGCGATTCCGAATACGCCGGCCGCAAACCCGACCCAGGCCGAGGACCGGGCCTGGGTGAGCAGCAACGCGATCAAGAGAATCGGCAGCGCCACGACGCACAGCGTGCCCGAGCGCCGGCACTTTCCCACCCGCGCCGCCCTCGAAAGCGGAGTCTCATCCATCGCCGATTTCTGGGCATGTCGTTTGCCCTGCGGCCCAAACGTGTCCATTGCCACGCCCAGCGCCACGAAAATCGCGGGCAATATGCAGGCCCCGAACCACAGGCTGTTGCCGATGGGATACTCCAGCCGCGCGGCGGGAAGCCGCATCGCCGCCAGATCGCGCCACCACCCCGACGATCCCCTTGCCGACAGGTACCAGATTCCCACCACGCAGCTCAGCGTCACCGCCAGCACCACCATCGTACTCAGGCGCTGCGCGTTGCGATCCAGCAACAGCACCGCAAGCGGCCACCACCATGCGGCGTGCATGAAGCGGATCGCCACCTGACCCATGCTTACCGCCGGCGCGTGCGAGAAATATGATGTCACCACGCTGACAGCCAGCAGCACGCCCAGCCAGAACAGCGGGCTTTTCGCCCGCTCGCGGATGTCCCACATGTCCTCGCTTGATAGCCGCGGCCGTGCCCGCGCTGTCAGGAGGCGCGCCGCTCCGATCAGGCTGAGCAGCGCCGCGCCCAGCCCGAAAATCAAACTGCGAATGTCCACCAATCGCGCGGTCGGAAACGCGCCTGCGTCGGCGCTCGAGCCGACCAGGGCGAGCCCCGCCACGACGCGCTTGAAGAAGGACGTATCCGCATGGTGCGCCTCCGAAAATCGAGCAGGCGAAGTCAGCAGGCAATTCAAAATCAGCGCAAGACCCGCCACGCCCATCAGCAGGCGGCTGGTCAGCCTCGCACGCGGCGTGTCGGCCGTCAGCGATTCACTCGAGTTCTCGTATGGCATCATTCAAACCTTCGCAGGCGACGACTTCGATGGCTGCGTCGCCCTTTCGCTTCGCGTCGGCGGCCGCGCCTTTCGGTAGCAGAAACCGCTTGAAACCGACCCGCGCCGCCTCACTGACGCGCTGCCGCATGTGATGGACCGTGCGCAGCTCCGATCCCAATCCCAGCTCCCCGCACACCACCGTACCAGTCGGAAGACACCGGTTGGTCATCGCGGAGAACGTGGAGAGAGCAATCGCCAGATCGGCGGCCGGCTCATGTACGCGCACGCCGCCCACCACGTTCACGAATACGTCCTGATCGCCCAGCACGCACTGGGCATGCTTCTCGATCACCGCCAGCAGCATGGACACGCGGCCGGCATCCACGCCGGTCGCCTTGCGCTTGGCGCTGCCGAACACGGATTGCGCGCACAACGCCTGTACTTCTACCAGCAGCGTCCGCGTTCCCTCGCATGCCGCGAGCACCACCGACCCCGGCCGCGAGACCCGCTGCTCGCTGAGGAACATTTTCGATGGATCGGGCACTTCGCGCAGGCCGCCGTCGGTCATCTCAAAAATGCCCAACTCGTCGGTCGAGCCGTAGCGATTCTTCACCGCCCGGACCAGCCGGTGCGAGTGAAAGCGGTCCCCCTCAAAGTACGCGACGCAGTCCACCAGGTGCTCCAGAATTTTCGGCCCGGCGATCGCTCCCTCCTTGGTGACGTGGCCCACGAGGATCAGCGCGAAGTTCATCTGCTTCGCCAGCCAGATTAGCCGCGCCGCCGCATCGCGAAGCTGCGCCGCCGAGCCGGGCGAGGAGGTCATGTCCGGCCGATAGACCATCTGGATCGAATCGACGACGACGATTTCGGGTCGCGTCTCCTGAATCGTGTGGATGATGACATCGAGATTCGCCTGCGCCGACACGAGCATGTCGGATTGAGCGATGGCGCTACCGTCCCCTTCTCCCTCTGTGCCGCAGTTTATCCGCCGCGGCGGATGCCTTTGTGCCTTTATGCCTTCCCCCATCAACCTCTCCGCCCGCAACCGCGTCTGTCCCAGCGATTCCTCGCTGGTGATATACAGCGTCTTGCGTCCGGTGTGGGCGAGTGAATGACACACCTGCAACAGCAGCGTGGACTTGCCGATACCCGGATCGCCGCCGAGCAAAATCGCCGATCCCGGTACGATCCCGCCGCCCAGCACCCGGTCGAACTCGCCAATCCCGCTCGAATAACGCCGCATCTGGTCCGGCCGCACGTCCGCGAGCCGCATCACCGCGGGGGCTTCCTCATCGTGCGGTATCAGCGGCCGATGCTTGTCCTCGGCCGCGTCGCGCACCACGCGCTCCTCCAGCGCGTTCCACTCGCCGCAGGCCGGACACTTCCCGGCCCACCGCCGCTGCGCGACGCCGCACTGGCGGCAGACAAATTGCGAATGCTGTTTCGCCACGATTGAAATGTAAGCGCGGCGCACGCATTTCGCCATTATCATTGGAGGATGCCCGAAGCGGATCAAAGTAGTATGGGGACAGCGGCCGTTCCCATGGCCCTGACGCCTGAGATTCCGCTATTGGGACCCGTGCGCGACCTGAGAGCAGTGGCCCGCGCCCAACGGACATTGCTGCGCCTGATACTCGTTCTTCTGTTGTGCGAAGGGCTTGCCCTGCTGCTGCCTGTCATTGTCCCCGTCAGTGTCCAAAACTCCGACATTTTCCTCGTTGCTTTGAACGTCTTTGGTATCGGTTGCTTGATTGTCGTCGTGATCGGGATTGTAAAAGTACTGAATGCCCTGAACGCGCATATCGTCACCAAGCTGCTTTGCGGGCTAGTGGCCATTGCGCCCTGCGCAAATCTGATCATGCTTCTCGTCGTAAACGGCTGGGCCACCCGCATCCTCATGCGGGCGGGAGTGCGCGTGGGATTTATGGGCGCCAGCGATCAGGAAGTTTTGCGACACATCAGCCCGTACATCTGTCGCGGTTGCGGTTACAACCTGTTCGGAAATGTGAGCGGCCGATGCCCGGAATGCGGCCATACCGCTCCCTCGATCGTTACTAACGCTCGGTTTCAATTGCCAATCGCCCGATCGCCAGATCACTCAATCGAATAAGGCTCCCCCGCCCGATATGCTTTTTACAGATGAAGATTCTCCACACGGCCGACTCGCATATCGGCGCCGAACTTCCGGTTCGCGCACGCCTGCCTGGTCCGCGCCGCGGGGACGACTTCATCGCTGCTTTTCATCGGGTGCTGCAAACGGCCCGCGATCAAGCGGTTGATCTGGTGATTCATGCCGGCGACCTGTTCGACAGCCCGCGGCCCAGCCGCTCCGCGATCATGGCCGCGGTCCTTCCGCTTCGCGACCTGGCCGGTGACGGAATACCTGTTCTGATTGTGCCCGGCAATCACGAGCGCTGTGCCATTCCCGAGTCGCCGTTCCTGTGCCACCCAAACATTCACATCGCCGCGGACCCGATGACCCGGCTGTTCCATTGCGGCGGAACGCGCGTGGCCGTCTCCGCGATTCCCTGCCTCCATCATGCAGGCCAGGCGCGCTTCGAGGAACAGCTCGCCGCAGCAAGCTGTTCATCCGTCGCCGCCGACGTGCGGATGCTCGCGGTGCATCAGGCGTTCGATTCGGCCGTCTGCGGGTCGGCCGACTATCGGTTCCCGCGCAAGGACCCCGACGTAATTCTCCGTGGACAAGTGCCGCCGGAATTCGTCTATGTGGCTGCCGGTCACGTCCATCGCCATCAGAAACTACGCCCCGCCGATCGTCTAACGCCGCAGATTGTTTATTCCGGCTAGCCCGACCGCATTACCTTCGCCGAGAAGGACGAGCCGAAGGGCTGCGTCCTGCTCGAACTCGACGCCGGCAACGTGACACATCGCTTCATCGAACACGCCGTTCGCCCGATGTCCGTCTGGCCCATCGCCGTTCCTGGTCTGTCGCGCGAGCAACTGGCACGGCAGATCGAAGCCATCGTCGAGAGACTGCCGGCGAACGCGCTGGCGCAGATTCGAATTGCCGGAGAGATACATCGCGACGCATTCGCGGGCATGCGCCTGCGCGAGCGCGTCCACACTCTGCGGCCGGATGTGATCGTGCAGTTGAGTTATCGCGGGATCGACTTCGTGGCAGCAACCGAGCGCACAGCGCCGGCCTCCGACTCCCCGCCGCCGGTCTCCCCGTTCGCCGAGGTCGCGGGGGCCGGCAAGCGGATTCACTCCGCGACGCCGACCAATCTCGGAGCGCTTCCGGTCCGCCGCGGCGTCTATGCGATGTATGACGGCGGCGGAACACTTCTCTACGTCGGCAAGGCCGCCAACCTGCGCAGTCGAACCCGCGCCCACGTGCAAGACCCGCGGGGGACCAATTTCTTCAACGGCTGGACGACGCAGATCGCCCGCGTCGAAGCCATTCTGGTTGAAAGGGATGAAGAAGCGCTGGAGATCGAGTCGAAGTTGATCCGCGCGCTGCGCCCGCCGTTCAACTGGATCGGCACATAGACGGGTGCCATGCCGGCGGGCTTTGCGTCGGCATGACGGCTCGAATGCCCGCCGTTTCACTCGTTAAGCGAATCGCATATTCGAGACAAGATTCTTCGCTTCGCTCAGAACAACGCTTTTGCGAAAGATTACACACCATCCGCCTGCGTCGTCGCGAGACCCTCGGGCATCAAGACACCGGCCGCGTCCCAGTACTGCCATGTACCCGGCACTTTACGTCCGCCGTCGTACCGTCCCTCAGATGCTTTTTGCCCATTTTCGTGAAACGTGACCCAGTGGCCCGTGCGGACGTATTTCCCACCCTCGCGTTTCACGTAGCCCGTCGCCTTCACCTGGCCATTCGGAAATTTCTCGATGTGCGGCAGGACCCGGCTGACCCACCAGAGATAGCTCAGAAAGAGCACCACCAACAGGACGACCACGCCGGCCAGCGCGTACTTCGCGCCCGCGCGTTCGGGCACCGGCACATCGCGGCCGTCGCCCGCCGGCGTGTGCCGCGCTTCGGTCACTTCCGCAGCCAGCGCTTGATTGCGTGGATCGACGTGTCTCGCCCCAGCCTGGCAATCGAGCGGGTCAACGGAATGTTCTTCGGGCACACCTTCACGCAATTCTGCGAATTGCCGCAGTCGGTGATGCCACCCGGCCCCATCATCGCCTCAAGCCGCTCCGACTTGGTCATTTGTCCCGTCGGGTGCGTGTTGAACAGGACGGTTTGCGAAATAATCGCCGCCCCCATGAACTCGCCATGCTCCGCGGCCATCTGGCGGGCCTTGTACTCCGCTTCCGTTTCACCGGCATCGCGCTCGATCTCCACCTTGCGATATTGCGGGCAAGCCTCCATGCAACAACCACAGGTCATGCACTCGGAAAGAGGATAGGCCTCCTCCTGCATCTCGGGGCTCTGCACCGGGCCGGGGCCGGCATCGTAGTAGCCATCGACCGGAATCCACGCCTTGACGCGCTTCAGGTCACGAAAGAACCGTGAGCGATCGACGATCAGATCGCGCATCACCGGAAACTTCGACATCGGCTCCAACTCGATCTCGCCGCCGGTGTTGCGGTCGAGATAATCGACCAGCGCCGTGCAGGATTGCCGCACCTTGCCGTTGATGACCATCGTGCAGGCGCCGCACACTTCTTCCAGACAATTGCAATCCCACACCACCGGCGTCACCGACTTGTCGCTGCCCAGCGGAACCGGATTCCGCGCGATGGCCTGCAACGCCGAGATCACGTTCATCCCCGGAATGTTCTCCACCTCAAACACCTGGTGATAGCGCTCGCCGCCGGGCTTGTCCTGCCGGGCGATGCGAAAGCGCACCCGGCCGGGAGCGCGATCTTCACCGCCGTGGTGCGGATGATCATCGGCCCCGTGCGAATCCTGTGCTTCACTTGCACCGTAAGAGGCCGCGGCGTGTGTGGCCATAAGCGTCGGCTCCAGCAATAAAATCCTGTATCTCGTCGCCGCGCGATTATAGAGGGTCACGCGAAAACGACGCAAACGGCAAGAGAGGGAAGAACACCGTCCGATTTGTCGCTTGGGCGTTTGCGGTCGATTATTACTGATCTCGGAGCGCCAATTTCGTGAGTTTCATCGCAAGCATCGTTATAATTATTTCGGCAAGCCGTGTAACGTTGACGAGGAACAATGGCGATTGCGGTTCGTCGTCGGCTCAACTTTAAGGAACAATGGGCATGATGAAATCACGACTTGCTGGAACGAGAGAATCGGCTTTCTGGGTGTGCGTGTTCGGTGCGTGGCTCGCAGGGTCCCCGGGAGGTGAGGCCATGGGCGGTCCCTGTGACGACGGCTTCTGCTGCAAGGGTGACGTGGATCAGAGCGGCGACTTGGGCGGACCGGACGTGCAGATGTTCGCCAACGCCCTGCTCGCGCCCGCCGATTGCGGAACGGCGGAGTTCTGTGCCGCCGACGCGGACGACAACGGCTTCCTCGAGTTCGAAGACGCAGATGCGTTCGTGGCGCTCATCCTGGCGGGGAACCCCTGCCCAAGCCCGCCGGACAACTATTGCTCCGCCGGCGCGCTGGATGAGTTCGAGGAGGAATTCATCGCCCGTGTGGTGATCGAATCGTTAAACAACCCGAGCGGCGGCGTTTCGCCGGAGAATTATCAGAACTTCACGGCGGTGCCCCCGCCGAATCTAGCGATCGGCGCCGGCTCCACGATAACAGTGAGCATTACCGGCTACTTCGCGGATGACAGGGTCAAGGTCTGGGTTGACTGGAATCATGACTCGGACTTTTTCGACGCCGGTGAGGAATTCTCGCTGATCGATTCGGGCGCACCCGGCATGGGAACCGCGACCGGCGCCATCGTCCCGCCGGGCGGGGCCGTCCTCGGGGCGACGCGGATGCGCGTGCGGCTCTTTTACAGCTTTGACGATGAACTCGATTTTGGTCCTTGCGGCCAATCCGAGTTCGGCGAGGTCGAGGACTACACCGTCAACGTCGCCCCATGACGGCGCACTCAGGCACGGGATCGTGCCTGAGCGCTGCCGAACAGACGGGGGATGAGCATGTTTTTCGCTCAGGGTGGGAACGAATTCACGGCGGGCGTTAGTCATCTGATTTGCGATCGGCGGGTAGCGCCTTCTCCAAGGTCAAGAGCGGGGTTCCGTGCAGATTGGCGGTGCCGCATTGGCGAAACCCAAAGCTCTCATACAGCCGGATCGCCTGCGAGAGGAACGGCGTGGTGCTCAGGTAAATTCGGCCGCAGCCGTGGGTCGTCGCGAACGCCTGGGCGTGCTCCATCAGGCGCCGGCCGACTCCATGGCCGCGTCCGGCTGGAAGAACCGCCATGCTCCTGATGTAGAACCCATCGCCATCCAGAAATCCCGAAACAGTGCCGACCACCGTCGAGCCCTGGATCGCGATCCAAACTGGGCCCATGTCCAGACGCCCAGCGATCTCGGCGGTATCTGGAGTGGTTGCCCGAAACGCCTCAACCGTATAGAGCAAGCGGTATTCCGCGAATGCTTCCGCGAGAACGCGCGCGACCTCCGAACAATCTTCGGGGCGAACGCGTCGAATCTGAGTGGCCCCTTGCCCGACGCGAGGAACACCGCTGTCATCACCAGGCAAGGCGCGTCTCCGGTTCAACGGCACGCGGGGAATCGACGGGGGCAGTGGGTGGCGGCTCGACCTGCCGCCTTGATGGCACTGGCCTTCTTCCCCACAATGAAGATCGTCTTCGAAGAGTCGAAGGATTGGATCTGGCAAAAATTCGGGCGAGAAATTCGAACTTCCGACCTGTCGCCGTGGCGACCGCTGTGGGCGCAAGGCACCCAGAAATTCTCAGTTCGACGCAGAATTGTTCTGCAACGGCAATCGGGGCGAGAAGATTCGAACTTCCGACCTCTTGGTCCCGAACCAAGCGCTCTGACCAGGCTGAGCTACGCCCCGGAATAGCGAAATGATAGCGGTTAGCGATTATGCGAGCAATGCGCGAAGTTCATCGCGGCCGCGCCCGGACTTCAAGAATCGCTCTCGCTGAACGGCTTCCGCCCGAGTGTGGAATGCCTCACTATGAAGTAATCGCCGCGGAATGCCGTGCCGTGTTGACTTAGACTCACCGGTGTTGTGCCGGGCGAGCCGATCGTTCAGGTCTTCGCAGGAACCAGTGTACATCCGACCGGTGACTTCGCTTCGGAGTACGTAAACGTGAAACACAGCGCAATCCGAGGGAATACAATCCGACCTGTCGCCGCGGCGACCGCTCTGACCAGGCTGAGCTACGCCCCGGAATAGCGAAATGATAGCGGTTAGCGATTATGCGAGCAATGCGCGAAGTTCATCGCGGCTGCGCCCGGACTTCAAGAACCGCTCTCGCTGCACAAGGGCCAAATCAATGCGATTCGAACTCCTCTCGGCTTTCGCTCTCGGCAGCCTGCTGCCCATGCTTGAGACCGCCCGGCGCGGTTTCGATCATTGGACGGTGAGCCTCACGACGATGTTCGAGGATTACGTGGCCGGAGCCCTGCTCCTCGTGGCAGGTATCGCTTCGATTCGGGCCAAACCATTTGCTCCGCAGCTCTTGCTCGTGGCGTGGGCCTATGTCACCGGCATGATGAGCAGCAGTTTCTGGTCCCAACTCGAATCCACGATCAAAGGCGTGGATTTGGAACCGAACAACTCGCTCGTGCTCCTGATCAAACTGCTCCTGTGGGGCACGTGCGTTGTCTCGTTGGTCCTCTCATTTCGCCGTTCAGTATCGACCAATGGCGCGCGTCATACGGGCGATGGTGCAGGTCGAAGAGATTGATATTCAGCGATTGAAGGAAACGTATACGCAGTCCCGCACTATCGACCGTCGTTGGCAGCCCTGATCAAGGACCGTGCCCCTGAGATCGTGCGTCTTCTCATCGCCGAAGGTATCGGCCAGCACCTATTTTCTTACCGCTTCGCTACCGCGGAGATTGCCCGTTGGAAAAATGCGAGCGCGACGGCCGAGATGACGATGGCGAAGAAACTGGACCGGTTCATGTAGGACCCCTCCATTTGAACTGATCGGTCTATCGCAAATATCCCCTGTTTTCCGGAGTTACCAACGTGTTGACTCGATCGGGGAAAAAACCGATGCGACGGACGGCACATTCATCGTATTGAGCGGAGATTTTCAATATACCGAACCGAGGTAAGAATATCAATGAACCGCGCGCCAGCCCAGTCATGGATTGCCGCGCCGAGGCCTTTTCATGCCGCCGCGCATCATGTATATCGAGTGCAAAACCACCGGGCTGGAGGGCCCGGCTCGCATCGGCCGCGTCTCATTTTCCAACACCAGTAAGACCCTTTATTACAAGGGTCGCAAGTTCCAGAAGCTAAACCCAAAGGGGGACAAGGCCAATTATTTTGACGTCGAAACCGGCGAGCAATACTGGATTTCCGGCTGCAAGAAGCGCGGTGGCGACCGGCTCTATGGCGTCGGCAAAATCGAAATCGATGACGACGTGCGCGAAGAGTATTGGACGATCATCCGCGAATCGCCGGCGTCGAAGGACCAGAAGGTCATCCGGTGAAGCGGCGGGTACGGCGGATAGCATGAGTTTCGCAAGGGC
>DATMEE010000168.1:0-6352 GCA_035557035.1 Phycisphaerae bacterium | reverse complement strand
CGCTGATTTACGTTGTAGAAGGTTCCTGCGACGCCGTTGCCGCCGCAATGCACTTATTCGACTGGACGGAGCTGTTGGTAGACGAGCGGGTGATCTGGTGCGTGGGGGAGAATCCACACGAAACGCTTGAACGCGAAATCGCGGGTCGGCCGGGCTCGCCGACGCCGCAGACGGTGATCGCGTCGCCGCCGTGGCAGGTTGCGACGGCCGGCCGGGTCAAAGAGGTGATTCAACGATCGCGGGCGCGCTATGAGCGGGAGGCGGCCGACGCGCGCGAGCGCACGGAAGCGACGTATCGAGATCGAGGCGCGGCGTTTTGGGCTGATCGCTATGCCGCGGCCTTGATTGGGCAGGGGCCGCCGCTGCGGGTCCTGGGCCTGACGAGCCGTTTTACGACGGTGCTGCAATACTCGACGCGCGATGCAATGGCGGCGCTGGCGGAGCTGGGATGCGAAACGCGAACGCTCATCGAGCCGGACGATCATGGGTTCATTTCGCCGCTGACGTCCCTTCGTGAAATCCGTGAGTTCGACCCCGACCTGATATTCATGATCGATCACACACGCCGCAGTCAGCGGTCGCTGTTGGTCGAGTCCGTACCGGTGGTGACGTGGATTCAGGACCGCTTGCGATGGTTGTTCGATGCGGAAACGGGGCGCTCGCTGGGGCCGTTGGATTTTTGCATGGGGCAGGGGCGGGATGAGCTGGTCGAGAAACATGGTTATCCGGCTGAGCGTTTCATGTCATGCGAGATGGCGACGCGCGCGAAGCGAGTGCTGCCAGAGCACGGGCACCTGGAAGTTCCAGGGATCACGTGCGATATCGCATATGCGTCGAACATGTCGGACACGCCCGCGCAGTTTCATGCGCATGTCAGATCCGACCCACGAAATGCGGCCGCGTTGAAGTTGATTGACGCAGTCTTTGAGGAATTGAGCGGGCGATGCGCGCGCGATGAATTGAATGGTTCCTTATATCTCGACAGGGTGGTGGACAGTCTCGCGGCGCGAGAACAAATATCTGTCCGTGCGGCGGAACGCGACGCGTTGATCGCCGAATTTGCCCGGCCGGTTTCGGATCGACTATTGCGCCAGCAGACGCTGAAATGGGCGGCAAACTGGGTGCGGGAGAGTGGCGGCCGATTGCACCTCTATGGCAGGGGTTGGGAACGGAATCCGCAATTCGCCGAATTCTCGCGAGGGGTGCTGGAGCCCGGTGCAGAACTGAATGCGTCATTCAGCGCCGCGAAGATAAATCTTCATACCGGTTGCAACCCGGGTCTGCATCAGCGCGTGTTTGACGGCCTGGGAGCGGGCGGGTTCTTTTTGATTCGGACGCATGGGGCGGACGTGTCGCATCGTGTATCGCGGGCAATTTTTGACTTGATTCGCCGAACGAACGCATCGGCGCCGGTTGAAATAAGCGAAGGCGACCTTCCCGAGCCGGTGCGCCGCGAGTATGCAGAATTGAGGCGGTACAATGGCTGCGGTCCGGCGGAGCCTTTTGTCGCGACCGAGCGGCATTTCAGGCAATACGAGAGGCTCTTTGTCACCCGAACTGTTCAATTGGCGGGACAAGTATGGCCCGAACTTGATCGGGTCGTCTTTTCGACCGAACCGGAGTTTGTGGAGCGAGCAAGTTTCTTTCTGACGAATCCAGACGCACGTACGGCCATTGCGAATTCGATGTGCAAGGCCGTCGTAGCGCGATTCGGTTATCGTGCGTTGATGGAAAAGCTGCTGCATTGGATGACCGATCAGCTTCTGCGGCAAAGCAGTGAGTTCGAATCCAGCGGCGCCTCCCTCTCATACCGTGAGGCGGTGACGAGATGCGGATGAACTGCCGCCACGAGTAGCCCCGTGTTCAAATCAGTTTCAGTCATCATTCCAACCTATCAGCGCCAGTCGAAGCTGGCTGAGTGTCTCGCGTCGCTTGCACGTCAGGGGCTTCCGGCCGGCGTTTCGATGGAAGTGGTCGTGGCGATCGACGCGGGAGCGGACGATGAATGTCCGGTTATAGCGGCGGCGCCGGTCCATACCCGTTTCATCCGGCTGCCGCGGAATGGAGCGGCCGCGGCGCGCAATTCGGCCATTGAATTGGCCCGTGGCGAACTTCTGGTGTTTTTCAATGACGATACCTATTTAGCGCCGGATTGCATCACGGAGCATTTTCGCGCTCAAGAGATGCGCGGCGAACCGGGGATGGTCGTCGGTCAAACCCAATGGCTTGCGCGTCCCAACCCTACCGTGTTTGACGGACTGGTTCGCGATACGTCGATGGTGTTCTTTTATGATGGTATGCGGGCTGGGCAAATGTATGGGTTTCGACACTTCTGGACGTGCAATGCCTCGGCGCCGGCCGAATTGATTCGCAGCGTGGGCGGATTCGAGAAGCGTCTGCGGCCCGTTTTCTTCGAGGATTGCGAACTCGGGTTTCGCCTGGAGCGCGCGACGGGAACCGGGGTTTACTATCCTCCGGCTGCGGAAAATGTGCATGATCATGCGATGACGTGGGACGAATACCGCGCGCGCGAGCGGCGGCTCGGGGAAATGGCGGTGAGGCTTGCACGAGCGAACCCTGAGTGCTTTTCCGCCATATATGGAACCTCCGATGTGGTGGCATTGGCCCGCCGATTCGCCGAAGCGCTCGAATTGGATCGAGGCGATCGCAATCGGGCGGAACGCGAATTGGGCCGTTGGGTCAATCGGCCGCTTCATGAAGTACGCGACTGGGCCAGTATGAAACAGATGCTCTATCTATTGCACCTGCCGATCAAGCGAGCGCTATTTCGTGAGGCGTTTCTGATGGAGCTTGAGCGCGGAGAGGTCGAAATGAGCCACCCTGTACTCCAACGCGAAATGAGTCTGTGAGAATGCCGAATCGCGTGTCGTGATATGGCAATGCTCAAACGACTCCTCCGCTCCTTCGGAGCGAACCATAGCCTGGGGCGCAGTATCCGGGTTCCGCTTCGCTCTACCCGTGGCTACAACCCGTCGCTCCATTCGGAGCGAAGACGGGCCTGCGTCTTGATTTCAGCCGCGACTCCCCTGTTGCTCGCATAGCGATTCTTCGGCGCGGGAGAGCGCCGAGAGAAAATCGGCCGGCGTGGCGGCCGCCCGTAGCTCCGCTTGCAAGTCTTTGTCGATGAGCAGCCGGCAAAGCCTGCCGAGATAGAGCAAATGATCCTTGCGATCGGCGCAGCACACGAGAAAAAAGAGATCCGTCAGGCCGCCGCCGCGCTCGCCGAAGGGGATGTCTCGTGCGGTGCGCGCCGCGGCGATGACCGGCCCCTGGGAATAGATGTTTCCGGCGGGGTGGGGAATGGCGACGCCGTCCTGCAGGGCCGTCGATCCCTGCTGTTCGCGTTCGATGAGCGCTGCTGCCAGCGCGCCGGCATCGACGAAAGGGTCGGCCGCCTCCGCAAGAGCGGCCAGTTCGCGAAGCAGCGACGATTTCGTTTTCGCGGGCAGATCGAGGGCGATAGCCTGCTCCGTCAGCGTCGGTGCAATGAGCAGGTCGGTCGGACCGACCGGGTGACGGTCCTTGCGGCGCCGCTCGGGCAGTGAGTGAAGGTTCTTCTCGATCCAGTTCCAGATTTCCCCGGCGCGAAACTGCCAGGCGTCCTTCACCTTGATGGCGGGAAGAATGCCGCTGTCCGCCATGCGCACGACCTCGCGGGCGCTGACGTGCAGCGTCGCGGCCACCTCGTTGACGTTCATCAGAGTTCGCGGCATGAGGCTGCACAGGCCGGCTAAGGACTCATTTTCGATGGAGGCAGGTCTTCGTGTTTATGCACTCGGGGGCGAGCGATCGCCGGGCCAGCGGTTTTCCGTCCCGAAGGTGCGATTCGAAAAACTCGTCCACGTCCGCGACAGTCATGAATCCGTACCAGGTCGAGTCGGGGTAGACGACGATGCTGATGCCGTGCTCGCACTGATCAAGGCACCCCGCGCCGTTGATTCGCACGCGTCCCTTCAAACCGTGTTCCGCGACCAGCGTTTTGAGCCGTTCGCGAATGGCCTCCGATCCCTTTTCCGCGCATGATCCCCGGGGATGGCCTTCCGGTCGCGAGTTTGTGCAGACAAAAACGTGTTTTTCAAAAGCTGGCATTGCGATTCTCCGATGTTGGGATCAATCATATCGCCGGGTCGAGAAAATCGCAGGCCGGGGGCGTTGGGGCAGGCAGGGTTCCGAGCTGCTTTGGATCCGCAGTTGATTATCGGTATAACAACGGGAGAAACGGTCATCATCAAGTCTCCGACCGCTCGGGGCGATAATACTAGCGCGTAACCACTTCTTCACTCGACCGCTTTCAGGAAGGAAATGATCATGTCCGCCAAACTCAAAAGCCCGCCCACGGTCGACGTCAAACCGGCTGGTGATATTGCAAACCCTGACGCCTCGCCAGTGGCCGCCATGAACGTGCGCACGCATGTCGCGCACGAGACGCATCCCGCCCCGCACATGGACTTCAACCGAATCAGCGACGAGCGGTTTCAGGAGGCCGCGGATCATCTGAAACTCGAGGCCGACATCCAGATGGTGCTGCGGACGCCGTATCGCGAGATGATCGTGCAGATTCCCGTGCGCATGGACGACGGGCATCTGGAGATGTTTCACGGGTATCGCGTGCAGCACAATGCGGTGCGCGGGCCGTACAAGGGTGGCCTGCGGTTTCATCACGAGATGGACCTGAACGAGGTGCGCTCGCTGGCGGCGCTGATGACGTGGAAGACGGCGCTGGTGGACATTCCGTTCGGCGGGGCGAAGGGCGGGGTGACGTGCGATCCGACGAAGATGTCGCGCGACGAGCTGCAGCGGCTCACGCGAGAGTTCACCCGCAAGATCGACATGTCGCTGGGCGTCTATCGCGACATCGCGGCGCCGGACGTCAACACCAATGCCCAGGTGATGGCATGGATCATGGACGAGTATGGCAAGAAGCACGGCTATACGCCGGCGATCGTGACGGGGAAGCCGGTGAGCCTCGGCGGTTCTTATGGGCGCGAGCAGGCCACCGGGCGCGGGACGATGATCATCACCCGCGAGGTGTGCAACGCATGGAAGATCGATTTGAAACAGGCGCGGATTGCGATTCAGGGGTTCGGAAACGTCGGCTCGTGGACGGCGCAGTTGCTGGCCGAGCAGGGGGCGAAGATCGTGGCCGTGTCGGACGTGCAGGGCGGGATTTTCGTTGAGAAGGGAATCGACATCGCGAAACTGTTCGAGCACGTGAAGGCCACGCGCGGCGTGGCGGACTTTCCGGGCTCGCGGGCGATCGATAACGAGGAGCTGCTGCGGCTGCCGGTGGACATTCTCATTCCGGCCGCGCTGGGCGGGGCGATCACGGGGGACAATGCCGATGCGGTGTCGGCGAAGCTGATCATCGAGGCGGCGAATTCACCGGTGACGCCGCGGGCGGACGAGATGCTGCGGGCGCGGGGGATTCCGGTGGTGCCGGATATTCTAGTTAATGCGGGCGGCGTGACGGTTTCGTACTTTGAATGGGTGCAGAACTTGCAGCAGTTCCGCTGGGACCTGGAGCGAGTCAATGCCGAGTTGGAGAAGCGGATGATCGAGGCGTGGCGGCAAGTGTATCGCGTTCACACCGAGCAGAAGGTTTCGCTGCGAATTGCGGCGTATTGCGTGGCGATTGAGAAGGTGGCGGAAGCGACGCGGCAGCGGTTTTGATCGGGAGCGTGGGTTGCCGGCCTGCGGCGCGTGGATAACGACCGGGGATCGACTTAGAGGCGAATTTGAGATTTGAGATTTGAGATCACCGATCAATCTCTACCGCGGCTCAACGAACTCGTTCATTGGCGTCGCTGTGCATCTCCCCTCTGGAAATAAAAAAGAGGGCGCGAATCGTTGATTCGCGCCCCTCTTGAAGAACAACTTCCGTCACCGCGGCTTAGGCTGCCGCGTTTTTTCAGCGCCCGGATCAGAGTCCCGGACTCTTCGGCTACCGCCGGCGTCGGCGGGTTTGCCGCATGGCGGCGATGCCGCAGAGCGTCATCGCGATGAGCAGCGGGCAGGTGCCGCCGCCGCAGACCGGCGAGTGGAAGAGGAGGCTGAACAGGATGTTCAGCGAGTCGCCGGAATCAGGCGGGCACGGCTGCGGACTATCATCGTCGCAGGCGTCGCCGATGCCGTCGTTGTCGGTGTCCTGCTGATCCGCGTTGGGGGCTTCCGGACAATTGTCGCAGTCATCGATGATTCCGTCGCCGTCCGTGTCGTCCTCGCATTCATCGGGGACGCCGTTGTCGTCGCAATCGTTGCTGGTTTCCCCGTCTCCGTCCGGATCGTCTTCGTCGATGTCGCATTCATCGGGAATGTCATTCCCATTGCAGTC
>DATMEE010000167.1:0-2892 GCA_035557035.1 Phycisphaerae bacterium | reverse complement strand
CTGGCGGAGTCGAGGCGCTTCAGGCGATCCTGTAATGACCGGAAGAATGCCAACTCCTCGTCACGCGCTTTCAGGCTGTAGTCAGTTAGCATATCGTCGTAACGATGGTCGCCAAGATATGTGGCCCGCTCGGGCTGGGTGCGGAGCTGGAACTCCCAGTAGTTGTCACAAATGCCTCGCAGGTCGTCTTCGGCGACCGGGGGTGACGAGGGGCCGTCGCCTGGGGCGCCTTGGGCGAATGAAAGGCCCGTTGCGCTGAAAAGCAGCACGGTCCACAGCGCGAATAACCACGGCATCGATGGGATCATATTACTCTCCGTCACGAAAGGATTTTCAGTCGAGCGATGCTACATCAAATGAATTGGCGGAAAACCGCTTGTGCAGAGCCGCCCAGCTATTTGGAAGCGCTCGAATGTCGAGCGCTGACCGCTTCCTTACGGGCGCGGCTCTGTTGCGGGCCGCTACGCGGCAGGAAAGAAACTAACCGATGATGCGCCGGCCCACGATCACGCGGCTGCCGTCGGTCACGGTCGCCCGCCGCGCCCTGCCGTTGTCGATCTCGAAGCGAATGCGGACGGCCGGCGCGCCAGGGGGATGAAACTCGTGCTCGGCGGTCCTGAAAAGCCGCTGCGCGAAGCCGCCCTGCCGCTGAATCTCCAGGACGCCCTGATTACTGACCTTGATTTCAAACTGCTCTGAATCTCTTTTGCCGAAACGATAGTTGCCCAGGTAGATCCGTTTCGCATCCTCATCGGGGCTCATCGGCGTCTCGTCGCCACCCGCGCCTTGGATGCCGGCCAGGTATTCTGCGACCTCCTTCGCCCGGTCCCCTCCTGCCTCCACATGCCGAAGCAGCGAGATTCCGTGGGGGCCGCGGGTTTTTTGAATGCCCGGGCAAGCGGTGATGATCGTGCGAACGGTGTCGAGCTGCCCAAGCATCGCGGCGGCGAAGATGTCGATGCGGGCGCCGCGGCTGATGAGAAGCTCGGCGATGTCGCGGCGACCGACGTGCGATGCGGCGCCCAGGCCGGTTTCCCAGTCTCCGAAGCCCCAGTCCCACGCAGCGTTCACGAGCGAGGGGCGCTCATCAATCAGCGCCTTGACGCGTGCGAAGTCGCGGTGAGAAGCGCCGACCACTTCGCGAACGATCGAAAGTTCCTGTCGTGGAAAGGCGTCGTCCGGCGGTGCCTCTGGATTGTCATCCTGGGGACTATCGGCGAGCGCATAGGTCCCTGCCCCCGCGCCGACAATGCCGACAATAAAAGCGCGTCTGGTCTGCTCGATCATCGAATTCTCCCGTGAATGTATGCGACAGCTCTGCCCCGTTTAGCCGCGGCCCGAAAGGGCCCCGGAGATCGCAGACTCCTATCCCAAGAAACGCCTCGCGCCACAGGTGAACAACTTGCAGTGTGATCAGCGCAATCACACGTTCGCCCTCACCTTTCAGGTCTGGGCTAAACGTGCTCGCCAGAATGGTTATGGCGTAACAAAACTCTGATCACTTGCAACCTGCCGGTGAAAGCAACGGGCGGGACTGCGACGCCTCACGCGCGCGAGAGGTGTTGGAGGCGACAGGTAAAAAAGCGTGAGGCCGAGGTGGCGTTCCGGTAAACACCAACCCGGCCTCACGTTGCAAGAGATTGTGGGTGATTCTTAGCTGCCACCCTCCAGCGCACATCGCTGAAGCTGCTCTGCATCGCGGATCAACTCCGCGACAGCGTCCGGATCCTCAGCGACGGTTCGGCTGCGATCCACCAGCGCCTGAATGTCCTGTCCATCGACCTTGCCGTCACCGTTAAAGTCGCATTCCAAAGTTGCCTTTGGCGCTGCGGCGTTATCGGCGTGCAGTTCCGGCTGCACGGGCAAGAATTCGCTGGGGACATTCTGTACGACGAGTTGGGTCGCAGACCCGGAGAACAGGTTCGGACCGACGAATAGAACAGCAACCGCGGCTGCCGCGGCCAGCGGAGCGCCCACCCAGAACCATGAGTGCCGTCGATGGCCGCGGCTCTGAGCCGCAACCGCCTGGGCACGCCACGGATACCGGGCCGCGTCACCGGCAAAAGCGCCACTCTGGTGGGCTTCGCCAAGCATCGCGAGCAGGCTTTCCATATTGTCCCGTCGAAGTTCCATACCGTTCTCCACATAGCTATTGCATCTCGTCGCGGCCTTGCGCAGAGAAAATCTCCGAGAAGTCGATATTTTTTCGCTGAAGGCAGGCGCGAAGCTGGTTGATGAGTTTCACGAGGGTCTTCTCCCTCAGGGTCGCCTCTGGGACGCCAACCTCTTGTGCGACAGACCTTAATGGAAGATTCTCAAAGAAGCGGAGTCGGACGATGCGGGCGTCCGCCTCCGGCAATGCTCCCACGCATTCGTTGAGGGCGCCGAGAACCTCGGATTCATGAGCGACTTTTTCCGGGCTTATCAGGTCGATTTTTTCGGACGTTGGCATCCCGCCGCCGCCAACCGTCAAATGCGAATCGCGGCAAAACTCGCGATACACGTTCCGAAGAATGCCCGCCATCCAGACCAGGAACGGCGTCGCAGGTTCGTAATGGGTCCGTTGCCGGAAGGCCCGGCACCAGGCTTCGTTTTCGAGGTCGTCAATCCAGTCGGGGCGATGTGAAATCCGGAACGCCATCAGACGGACGCGCGCGTGAAAAAGGTCGTGCGCCTGCTCGAACGATCGCTCCGCGCCGTTCGGAATTGCCCGGCTGATTTCAAGCTCGTTGGGTTCGGCCATGCCATTGTCAGATGTCGCCGCTCGCGAAAGCCCTTACGAGAGCGACGCGAACGCACACGGATTATCGTCGATTCTACGTTCCACTGCGACGCTACGAGCCGATGCCTGGTCAATTGCCTCGATTTGAATCAAAAGCCATCTCTCAAAAA
>DATMEE010000166.1:0-3824 GCA_035557035.1 Phycisphaerae bacterium | reverse complement strand
GGAAGACCAGGCCGGCGATGCGGGCGATGTCCCGAAATTGCCGCCGGGCCAGCTCGGTCATGTTGCTGCACGCCAGCAGATCGTCCGCCAGCAGATCAATGCTCAGGATTTCTCGCCACCGTCGCTCGTCGAGCGCCAAGTCGACGGCGCAGCGCAACTCGCAGCCATAATCAGTCGCGGTGACGCCGACGGTCAGCGGCTGAGCCCGCGTCAGTCGATATGCCAGCAGCGCGGCAAGGCCCTCGTGAACGAGCCTGCCTTCGAAGGGGAAGACGTACCAGAGAAATCCCTCGCGCATGCGCGTCGACTCGACGAGGATTTCATCGGCGCGTGGGATCAGCGACCATTTCTGCTGCAACTCCATCAACGGCAGGACGGCCTGCATCTCCGGCGGTCGGACATTTGTCGAAAGCGATTCGGCGATCGAATGTCGCACGGCGTTGCCGAGCTGCGTGGTCAGCGGGAAGCGGCCGCCCTGCCAGCGCGGCACGGCGCCCCTGGAGCGCGTCGCGACGCGCACCTGCGCCGACATGTCGCGGACACGGACAAGTTCGAGCGTGCGGCCGGAGAAAATGAAGTGGTCGCCGGGGCTGAGCCGGGCGATGAACGATTCCTCGATGGTGCCCAGCACGCGGCCGCTGACGAGCCGGACGGTCATGGTCGTGTCGCTGGAGATGGTGCCGATGCTCATGCGATGGCGGCGAGCGATTTTCTGCGAGGCGACGACGTGAATCCCATCCTGCCGCACGACGCGTGCATAGTCGGGATAGGCGGTCAGCGCCGACCCGCCGCGCTCGACAAAGTCCAGCGTCCAGCCCCACTCCTCGTCGGTCAGGTCTCGATAGGCGTGAGTTCGGCGCACCTCGTCGAGCAGCTCGCGGTCGTCGAAACCCCCGCCGCAGGCAATGGTGACGATATGCTGCACGAGCACGTCGAGCGCCTTGCGAAGCGGAGTTCTCGCTTCGATCTGGCCTTCCCGCATCGCGCGGCGCACGGCCGCCACTTCGATCAACTCGAAGGCATGGGTCGGCACGCAGACGACGCGGCTGACGCCGCCGGGTTGATGGCCGCTGCGGCCGGCCCGCTGCATCAGTCTCGCGACGCCCTTGGGGCTGCCGATCTGAATGACCTGATCGACGGGCGAGAAGTCGACGCCGAGATCGAGCGATGACGTACAGACGACACAACGCAACTGGCCGTCGCGGATCATCTGCTCGGTGCGGACGCGCTGATTGCGATCGATCGAGCCGTGGTGAATGGCGATCTGGCCGATCCAATCGAGCCGGGCGCGCTGGATGTCTCGGAACCAGATTTCGGCTTGGGAACGCGTGTTGGTGAAGCAGAGCGTCGAGCGGGCGTTTTCGAGTTTTTGAATGACGGCGCCGAGCAGCTTGATGCCGAGATGGCCGGCCCAGGGGAATCGCTCGATGTCTTCGGGAATGAGGGATTCGATTTCGATCTTCTTCTGGAACGGGCCGCGGATGATGGTTCCGCGGTTCGTACCCACGGGCGAGACCAACACATCGCAGGCCTCTTCGAGATTGCCGATCGTCGCGGAGAGCCCCCACACGCGCAGGTCGGGGAGCCAGCGAGCCAGCCGCGCCAGACACAACTCGGTTTGCACGCCTCGCTTGGTGCCGAGCAGTTCGTGCCATTCGTCCACGACGACGCAGCGCAGGGTTCGCAGTTTTTCGCGCGTTTCTTCGTATGTCAGTTGAAGCGAGAGGCTCTCAGGTGTGGTGACGAGGACGGTCGGAAAGCGCTTCTTCTGACGCAGTCGCACGCTGCTCGATGTGTCCCCCGTGCGCAGCTCGCCGCTCCAGGGAAGGCCCAGCTCGTTGACCGGAGCGCGAAGTGACTCCAGTGTGTCATTGGCCAGCGCCCGCAACGGTGTGAGCCACAGGACGCGAATCCGTTCTGGCTCGCGCGGGCCGACGATCGGGTCGATATGCTGTTCCTGCCCGGTCTCGGCCAGATACTCCAGGAGCGGACCCATCCAGATGGAGTAGGTCTTGCCGACACCTGTGGGTGCGTTGACCAGTCCGCTTCCGCCCGCGAGATAGGCATCCCATGCCCGGCGCTGATAGTCGAAGGGCGCCCAGCCGCGCGCGTGAAACCATTCTTCAATCGGTTTCATGCGCCGGGATCCTGTTCGCCAGGCAGCGCCCGCGCTTCTTCACCCGGAGATACTTTTTCAAGGGACACTTGAGGTGGCCGCGGCTTTGGCTTCACTCGTCGCGGGCGCGGGATGCCGCCGATCCGTCCAGAAATTGAACAAGAGCATGGCGACGCCGACGACCAGCAGGGCATCGGCGATATTGAAGATCCATGGCCACAGCGGGAGGCGGCCGATGCGCAAGTCGATCTTGATGAAATCGCGCACCACCGGCTGCATGCCCGACCTCTCGCGATCGACTTGGCGCAGCACGCGGCGATTGCCGCCGCGCGGAAAGTCCTCGAGGACGATATGCGTCTCCGTCTTCTCGACGAGAATGCCGATGTCCCGGCCGGCGGGGGTGTAGGCCACGAATGCCGACTGCGTGGCGCGATCGTAGAGGTTTCCCAGCGCCCCGCCGAGGACCAAGCCCAGGGCGACGTGCATCGACCACCTCGATGCATCGGAGTTGGCGAAGAGATAGAGAACGAAAAGAAGCGCCAAGACCGATGCCCCGACGAAGATGGGGGCAAACCCCGCCCCGATCCCGAACAGCGCGCCGGGGTTGAGCGAAAGCTGAAGGTTGAGGAAGCCCTTGATGGCGGCCCACGGCTCGTCGTGCGCGAGTCTGCGAAAGGCCCATTCCTTCGACCACAGATCCACGGCCAGGCCGAGGAGGGTGACAACCCATAGCCGCAGATGGCTGGGCAAGTGCGTCATCGACCACGGCGCGGGAGCGGTGGCTCCCGTGGAGGGAGACGCAACTTGAGATGGGATGGCGCTCTCTGCCATTGAAGGACCCGAAAGACCAAACATGATTCGTGCGCCACGATCGCGTTCAAAAATCGCCTGCATCGCGGCCGGAGCAAGCGACGCGGCATTATACAAAACCCCGGCCGATTGCGACCGGGGTCATTCATTTTGTCGCCGGCTCAGCGGAATGCCCTTAAAGGCGACGGGGTTTGCTCCGCGCGGCCGCCTCTTCCTGAGCGCGCTTGTATTCAACACAATAGCGAGCCCAGGGTTTCGCCCGCAGTCTGGCCTTGGGGATCGGCTGATGGGTGCCGAGGCAAACGCCGTAGGTGCCGTCGCCGATTCGCTGCAGCGCCTCGTCGATCTCCTTCAGCGTGGTCCGCTCGTTGGCGATCAAGCCGATGGTGAATTCCTGCTCATAGTTGTCGCTGCCGATGTCGGCCATGTGGATCGGCATCATGGAAAGATCGCCGGAAGCGTCGGAGCGGTTTTTCCCGAGGGCTTCGCGCTCCATGGTGTCGACGTCGCCGATGATTTCGCCGCGCTTGGCGAGCAGAATCGCCTTGAAGTACGCGACTTCAGCCGGCTTGAGGGGTGTCTTCGGAAGCGGCCTGGCGACTTCAATCAGATGTGATCCATTGTTGCCCAGTCGCTTGCGACTTGATTTGGCGACGGGGCGCCGTATGGCGTGCGGCACAACTCCATTTCCGCCCGGCCCGTGCCCGTTGGTCCCATTTCCGTTGGATGACGATCTTCCGGAGGTCCGCGTTCTTTTTGCGGCCTCGGCCCCGGCGATTCGCTTTTTCAAACGAATTCCCTCCAATATGACGGCGATGGGCCGTCCGGGTGGCGGGCCTCGTGCCTCCGCACGGTGCTTCAGCGTCCTGCCAACGGACCCGCGATCCCGGCGCACTAG
>DATMEE010000165.1:0-4600 GCA_035557035.1 Phycisphaerae bacterium | reverse complement strand
AATTCGACTGCAGTTCCCGGTCGTTAACAAACACATTCCGAACATAAGATGATGATGCTATTTGAGCCCACCCATCGGGCTGCTCACCTCGTTGCATGCGTATTCTGCTTCTCCTCGCTTTGCTGCCGGCGCTTGCGGGCTGCCTTGCCTCCTCGGGGCCGCGGGCTGTAACCATCGTTTCTCAGGGCCAGCAGGCCACCCCACCTTTTGCGGTCGTCTCGCTCAATCAGGCTGTGGCCGATTTCCTCGCCACGCAGGACGCAGCGACCCTTGCCAGCACGTTCGGCATGGGGAGTTCGGCGCCAACGATCACGCTTGGCGTCGGCGATATGGTCGTCGTCAGCATCTACGAGGCCGCCTCCGGCGGATTGTTCTCCGGTGATACAGGAACGCTGGGCGGAGCGACCAAGAGCGTTACCCTGCCACCACAGCCGGTGACGCGCAGCGGCACGATTAGCATTCCCTATGTCGGCCAGGTGCGGGCAGCGGGCCTTACGCCGGTCGAAGTGCAGCGGGCCATCGAAACAGCTTTGAAGGACAAGGCCATCGAGCCTCAGGCGATCGTCGCGGTCGCCGAGAGGCCATCGACGTTCGTGACGCTCGCCGGCGACCTCAGGTCACCTGGGCGGTTGCCGCTCAATCTCGGGGGTGATCGCCTGCTTGATTTGATTGCAAGCGCGGGCGGAACGCAGGCCCCAGACTACGATTCGTTCGTTAGGCTCACACGCGGGAATTCGAGCGCGACGGTGAGTTTAGCTCGGATCGTCCGCGATAGTGGTCAGAACATCTTCCTGCGGCCGAACGACGTCGTCTACGTGCTTACCGATCCGCAAATCTACACCGCATTCGGTGCAACATTGCGAAACGCCAGCGTGCCGTTCGGCACCGACCGGCTGACGCTGGCGGAGGCGGTAGGCAAAGCGGGCGGTCTTGACGATCTTCGCGCCGACCCGCACGGAGTGTTCGTCTTCCGCTATGAGAACCCCGAATATTTTCACGCGATCGAAGAGGCGAGCCCGGAGACGCAGGGATCTCCAAACGTCACCGCGGCCGGCGTACCTGTCGTCTACAAGCTCGACTTCAAGGACCCGCGAGGCTTCTTCGCCGCGCAGCGCTTCCTGATGCGTGACAACGACGTGCTGTACGTATCGAACGCGACATCGACCGACCTGCAGAAGCTTCTGGGGATCTTCTCAGGGAGCCTTAATACCGCCGCCACGGCAACCCTGATCCAGGACAGACTCTCCCAAGAGTGATATACTGCTCGAACGGCGGGTCATCGGCACCATGCAGCTCGGAACGATATTTGCATCAAGTCGAGCGTGGCTTCCTTCATGGGGGGCGGCGCGCGACGACCGGATACTGCTTCGAGAGATCTTCGAACCGCTTAGGGTGCAGGGACGCGTAATTCTTGCGCTCATGCTTCGTGAGGCGCGTACACGCTATGGGCGCCAGAGGTTCGGCTATCTCTGGGCGTTGATAGAACCGATCCTCCACATCACCTGCTTCTACTTCATCTTCCAGTACATGCTGCGCGTCGTTCCGCTTGGCCATAGCCTGCCAATGTTCCTTGCCACCGGGCTCGCCACCTTCGTCGGCTTCAATAACGTCATGCACCGAACGCAAGGCGGGTTCGCCTCGAACGAGGCGCTGCTTGCCTATCCGCTTGTCAGCGTGATGGACGTCTTTCTCGCGCGGGCGTTGCTGGAGTTCGTCACCTGGGTTTCGGCTACGCTCATCATCCTGGGCGGGCTTATTCTGTCCGGACTCGATCCGATGCCCCACAGCATCTTAACGATGGTCTCGGCGTTGTTCCTCCTGTTCGGGATTGCTTTTGGGGTGGGACTGATCATCGGCATATTTTCGCAGTTTTTTCCATCGCTCGACAACTTGCTCACTGTTCCTTTCAGATTGCTGTACTTCCTTTCAGGCGTGTTCTATCTCCCCGATGCCCTTCCACCGGCCATGCGCGACGTATTGGCGTGGAACCCGGTGCTGCAGGGAATCACCCTCTTTCGCATGGGCTACTATGGAAACTACGACAGCCACATGTTGAGCATGAACTATCTGATTACCTGGAGCGCAGTCTGCGTGCTGTTGGCGTTTCTGGTCGAGCGGCTGACGCGCAAGGCTCTGCTCAGCCACTCGTGGTGAGGCGTGGGCCGATCTTTCACTGACGTGCCCACGGAGGGGCTGAGGCGAGCCATCGATTGACTTCGGCTCTCCCTTCGGCTCTGACCAGCGCCAACCCGAGTGCCATCCGGGGCAGCCATTGACGAGTTCCGACACCGTGGATTCCTGCTTGCCGACGCTCATTGAGCGTCTTGCCGAGCGGAAGGCAACGATCGCCGTCATTGGTCTCGGTTATGTCGGCCTGCCGCTTTCACAAGCGCTGACCGACACCGGCAACAAGGTGATCGGGTTCGATATCGATCCCGCCAAGACAAGCGCGCTGCAGGCAGGCCGGTCCTACATCAAGCATATCCCCGATGAGATCGTGCGCGGGATGGTCGGCAAGGGCTTCGAGGCGACATCCGACATTTCGAGGCTCAGCGAAGCCGACGCGGTTCTGATCTGCGTCCCGACCCCGCTTACCCGCAACCGCGAACCCGACCTCGGTTACGTGACTTCGACGGCCGAGTCGCTTGTCCCGTACCTGCGGGCCGGCCAGCTGATCGTGCTCGAATCGACCACCTACCCGGGGACCACGGACGAGGTCCTGAAACCGATCCTTGAAAGGAGCGGCCTCCGCTCCGAGGAGACGCTCTTCATTGCCTATTCGCCCGAGCGCGAGGATCCGGGCAACACCAGCTACAACACGGCGCGCATCCCGAAGGTGATCGGCGGCGACGGGCCGAAGGCAGCGGCCGCAGCCGCGGCGCTCTACGGGCAGTTCGTCGAACGCCTGGTCCCGGTTTCGGATACGAAATCGGCTGAAGCGGTAAAGCTTACCGAGAACATCTTTCGCGCCGTGAACATCGCCTTGGTCAACGAGCTGAAGCTCGTCTACGAAGCGATGGGCATCGACATCTGGGAGGTGATCGAGGCCGCGCGCACCAAGCCATTCGGCTTCATGCCCTTCTATCCGGGGCCAGGACTCGGCGGGCACTGCATTCCGATCGACCCCTTCTATCTGACCTGGAAGGCGCGCGAGTTCGAAGTGCCGGTCCGGTTCGTCGAGCTTGCCGGAGAGATCAACACGGCGATGCCCGGCATCGTGGTCGAGCGGATCGCGGAAACGCTCGACGCGCGCTTCAAGAAAGGCCTTAACGGCTCACGCGTGCTCGTCGTCGGCCTCGCATACAAGAAGAACATCGACGACATGCGCGAAAGCCCGGCGCTGCGAATCATCGAGCTTCTGGAAAAGCGCGGCGCTGTCGCCGACTACCACGACCCCTTCATTCCCGCGATCAAGCCGTCGCGCCAGTATCAGCCGTTGGCCGGGCGTCTCTCGGTCCCCCTCGACCCTGCAACAGTCGGGGGATACGACCTTGTGCTCATCGTCACCGATCACGACGGCATCGATTGGGATGCTCTGGTCGCCAACGCCCGCGTTGTGGTCGACACGCGGAACGCCACGCGAAACGTCGAAAAGCATCGCGATTCCATCGTTAAAGCCTGACCTCGGCTTGGCTTTTGCGCGCCAGAGGCGTATTTCTCGCTCGCTGCTTCGCACATCCGATTGAGCCCGAGCGCGGGCGGCTTCTACCAAGCGGACCAGTGCCGGAGACTTTCGTGATTGAATTCCACAATGTCTCGAAGGCCTACAAGACCTCGAAGTCGTCGAAGGTCATCTTGCAGGATTTCTCCGGCGAGTTTCCGCGCGGGCGCAACATCGGCCTGCTCGGCGTCAACGGCGCCGGCAAATCCACGCTTCTGAGACTGATCGCCGGAACCGAGTATCCGGACCGCGGCCGCATCCGGCGGCGCGCCTTCGTTTCATTTCCGGTCAATTTCGCGGCATTCAAGGGAAATCTCTCGGGGCGCGAGAACTGCCGCTTCGTGGCGCGCATTTACGGCGTCAATACGCGCAGCGTCGAGCGCTTCGTGGAGGAGTTCGCCGAGGTGGGCAAATACTTCGACATGCCGATCGCCACGTACTCCTCGGGCATGCGATCGCGCATCTCTTTCGGCCTCAGCATGGCGATCGACTTCGAGGTTTATCTTGTCGACGAGGCGCTTTCGGTCGGGGACGGCGTGTTCAGGGCACGGGCGGATGCGCTGTTCCAGGCCAAGGCCAAGCAGGCCAATCTCATCATCGTTTCCCACAATCCCGGCACGGTAAGCAAATATTGCGACATGGGAGCCGTCATCTCCGACGGCAAACTGCTCATCTTCGACAAACTGGAAGACGCCGTGGGTCACTATCAGTCGATCACCCGAAACCTCGGCAACTTCGAGTAGGAACCCGCGAAAGGCGAGAGGAAGACGGGAAAACCGAACGGCGCGAGTGGCTTGGGACTCGCGATTCTGTTAGTGTTGCTGGCCAGTTGGTTGATGAGCGCGTCGTTGACGGTCTTGAACAAATGCGGTGGGGGTAGGAGTTGGGCTTTAGCGGGACGGCACGGACATTTCTATTTTTGCAGGGTCTGTCGACGCC
>DATMEE010000164.1:0-9980 GCA_035557035.1 Phycisphaerae bacterium | reverse complement strand
CCTGTAACCGAGCAGATACCGGGAGCCGGCCGGCAGCGGGATGTCGGGAGAATCCAGCGTGAACTGGCCAACCGGCGGATCACCGAGCGTAACCGCATATTCCTGGTAGCCGTAAATAAAAACTTCGCCGGTCGAGGCATTCTCCTGAAAGATGGTGGTTTCCATCAGAGCCGTCCGGATTCCGGGGCCCAGGGCGTAGTTGTACTCGGCGTCGATCCGAAGGGTGGAGTCGACTTCTGGCACGATCCAGATATTCGCGCTGGAGCGCGTGACCAGCGACAGGGGATTGCCCGCGGCGGCGTGGGTCATCTCGATGAGAAAGATGAAGTTGTCGCCGCTCCACGAGGCGGAGTATTCGGCATCCACGGTGGAAGTGGCCCCACCGGGGGAGGGAAGCGCGGCGTGATCAACCTTATGGAAAGGGTTTGCAACCGCCCCTGTGCCATCGCCCGCAAACCCGACTCCGTGAGCGTGTATCAGGCTGGACAGGCTCCACGAGTCGACGTTTACCTCACTCGCCCGAAGTGTCGCGGGAGAAAGGAGTACGACGATGATGAAAAACCTCTGACGCATAAGTCCTTGTGTAGCAAATAGAAACAGGTCGCCATCTCATTAATCATACGCCGGACGTTCCGGCGAGTCAACCCCTTATGAAAGGAGTAACACTATGAAGAATCAGGTGTTTTGCATGATGGTTTTGGCTTGGGTTTGCGTGGAGACACGCTTGCTCCGGGCGGATCCGCGAGTCGTGTATGTGGACGCCGGCGTTGCTGTCAGCGGGAACGGAAATAGCTGGCAGACCGCAAAGAAAACTTTACCAGAGGGCATCTCTGCCGCGCTCCCCAGCACGCCGCCATATCAGAATAGCGTGTGGGTCAAGGCGGGCGAATACAAACCCTCCGCGACAGATCCGGGCATCACCTTTTCGCTCGCGGCCAATGTTCGTGTCTACGGTGGCTTTGCCGGCACCGAAGATCCGGCGACGTTCGATCCCGAGGTGGAGGGCGCCAGAGACTTTGACGTGAATGAGACCACCCTTTCGGGTGAAATGGGCGACCCGGACGAGTTTGATGATAATGCCTTCTGCGTCGTCACGGCGTCGGGCGGAAGCATCGATGACTTCCTGTTGGACGGTTTTACGGTCACGCGCGGGGTTCGCGGCATCTTCAATTCCGGAGGCGCTGACGGCGTTTTCAAGAATCTGTTAATATATGACAACAATGATGTTATCGAAGGACAGGGCGCGGGAATGTTGATCGTTAACGCCAGCTCCTCCCTTTCGGAATGTGTATTTCGCCAAAACCGGGCCAATACAGGCCTATATAGTGGCGGCGGCCTCGCCATCATCAAAACGCCGTCCGGACCGACGGTGTTCGTGCCCGTGACTGCGTGCACCTTTGAGGACAACGAAACGGTGGCCAACGGCGGTCTCGATTGGGGCGGCGGCGGTGCCTACCTGCGACATGCTGGGGCCGAATTTATCTCATGCCGCTTCATAGGTAATCGCGTGACGAACGGCATGGGAGGCGGATTGCACATTGAACAGCCCCCGAGTACGGTGTATGTGGCGCTATGTGAATTCTCCGACAACGAAGTGGTGATCACCGACGCGGACGCTTTGAAGGGCGGCGGCGGTTTATTTTCCCACACTTCGGCGAACGTCCAAAGTTGTACCTTCCGGCGGAACCGTGTGGTGAACGGTGCAGACGCGCCGTTCGGCTGGGGCGGCGGCGCCCTGGCCCTCAAGGGTTCACTCTACACAAATTCGGAATTCATCGATAATTCCGCTGGAAAAGGGGGTGGAATGGCGTTCGGGATTCTCTATGACATCCTGCACGCGGTGGACATGCGAAACGCCACCGTCGTCCGCAACACGGCCGGGCAGGAGGGTGGCGGTCTCTATGTCCATTTCGATCAGGACGAATTCGGCAATGTGTCCAACATCGCCAATGTAATCGCATGGGGCAACCAGGCCAACTGCCTGACCAACTGCACGGACGACGAGCTTTCCCAGGTTTACATCAATCCGGCCCAGCCTGCCGTGACCGTAACCGACACGATCATCGAGAATTACAGCCCCACCGGCCCGTTCGCGGCCGCCCCGCACGCGGACAACTTCGGCGATGACCCGGTGTTTTTTGACGAGAACGGCCAAAACAACGTCACCGGCGATGATGACGACAATTTCAGGCTTACCTGGTGCAGTCCTGCGGTCGATCGCGCGAATTCCGCCGGATTTCCGAGGGATACCCTGGATCTTGATGACGACGATGTCACCACGGATGAACTACTGCCGGATCAGGAAGCGACCAATCGGGACATCGACAACCCCCAGGACGACGCCGGGTCAGGCGACCCGGCTTACGTGGACCTGGGGGCCTTTGAGTTTCACGATTGCGACGAGAACGGCATCGACGATACCGCCGAAATCCGTGCTTGTCGAGCTGATCCTCTGTGCATCGAAATGGACGACGATTTCGATGGCATCATCGATGACTGCGAGCCGGTCATCTTCGATCCGGGGCCTCTGGAGCGTGACGGGTGGTCGTCCATCCCCCTCGAACCCACCACCATCTCCGATTTGCAATTCGACGGAAACTGGATGATGGTCGGATCGGCCAACGACGACCTGCTGACCAACGCCGGCGCTGTCTATTTTTACCGCCTGAATCAAATATTCTGGTACGGCCCGGCCAGAAAAACCTCGTCCAATTCGCAGATGCACAACGCGTTCGGCAGGTCCGTCGCCATCAGCGGCGGCTGGGCCGTGGCCGGCGCGCCCGGAGCGGACGGCTTTGCCGGCGAAGCCAACGTCTTCAAATTGAACGTGCCCAGGAAAACCTGGAGCGAATACGACCTGCTCGAATCGCCCACCGGTATCTATGTGGGCACGACCGTCGCGATTCACGACGACGTGATCGCGGTGGCCGGCGCATCCGACAGCGCCGTGAGCGGCTCGAGCAACGGCTTGGTCTACATCCATCATTACAATGCGACGACTGAGGAATGGGAGTTGAAAGACGCGCTGGTGCCTTCCGTCGGCAACGCGCTGTACTTCGGGCTGTCCCTGGCCGTGGGCGAAGACTGGATCGCCGTGGGCTACAGCGTCGACGAAAGCGGCCTGCCGGCCGGCGTGGAGATGTTCCATTACGACGGCACCGACTGGGACGAGAATGTCCTGCTGGACTATCCCGGCCTGTCCGACCAGGACGAGAGCGGCTTCGGCATTTCCGTGGCCATGGAGGATGACCTCATGGTCGTCGGCGCCGTCGGCTATGGCCCCGGTGATGGCAACGGCGAGGCGTATGTCTATCATCTGGACGCGGGCGTCTGGACGCACGTGGAAGCACTCAATGTCGACGACGTGGGCGCCGACGACCTCTTCGGCCGCGACGTGGACGTTCGCCCGACGCTGCTTCAAGACAGCGTCGTGCTTGTTGGCGCTCCTCTGCAGGAAGCCAACGACTCGGGGGCGGCATACATGTTCATGCTCAACGAATGCCACGACGAATATCTGAGTCACGAGCTGCAACCCGACTCGCCGATGAGCGGCGGCAACTTCGGCCACCCGCTGTCGCAGTCCGGCCTCCACGGCGTCATCCTCCACCCCCGCGGCCAGAGTGCCGACATGCTGCTCAGCCACGTCGTGACGTGGTCCTGGGTGAATTGATCGGGCCCGTGCCTGCCGAATTTTGCATCAAAAAGCCCGGAAGCAAATCGCTTCCGGGCTTTCTTTCTCCGTTTCGTCAGTCGGCCCGCGATCAGGGAGTCAGCATGCATCAACCAAATGGTCATCGAAGGCTGAAATCGCTCGCGGTCATCGGCCAGCGGGTGACGAGCCGACGGCATTAATCCTGGCCATCAGCGTCTGCATCGCCATGCGCGCCTCGACCGCCTGAAAGCCGAATATTCGCATGATCGACCGCGTTGCTTCGGGCGTGGTCATTCCGCCGAGCGCCGACCAGAAGCGGCCGAGCTGCGCCGGCAGCGTGGCGTCGGTCTTCATCGATCGCGCAAAAAATCGTGTCGCCGTCGTGGCGCGATCCAGCGGCATCTGGAGCATTCGCGACAGCTCCTGCGACGCCTCTTCCAGCCGCGTTTTCTGCACCAACTCGACGAATCGCCCGAAAATCCCGCACACTTCGGCGGGATTTACGGCCGCAATCGGCGCCGGCGCCGCGCATTCGCCGTTGCCCACCGACAAGTCGGCCAGCCCCGCGATGGCGCGGTCGATGTCCCCCAGATTGCGGATCATCTCCGCGAGATCGGCATCGGCCGCCAGGGGGTTGTTCGTCTTGCTTCGCCCGTTCAAGAGCGATTCGCGATTGGCCACGATGACGCCGGCCATCCGGTCGAGCAGGCGGCGGCGCAAAATGAGCAGAACTTCCAGCGCTTCGTCGTGACGTTTCAAGTCGAGAAATCTCCCGAGGCGGACCTTTTCAACCGACATATCGAAAGAAGTCGGAGGCCGCTCCATGTTGAAATTACAGTTGACGCCGGTAAAGCGTCCGATAAATATGGCACAACCCCCGGGGGGCGCTAGTCAAAAGTCTGCTCAGCCGTTGGTTCGACCCGACTCCGTCATTCACCATGCGTCGAAATTAACCGCGAACGATCTCTTCAACCCCTCAGGCGGACTCCAGCTCTTACGACGGGTCGTCTGGTTCGGTGCGGCGAGCCTGGGGTTTTTCACCGTTGTTCTGATTGTAGGACGGATCGGCGTGAATTTCGACCACGAGTGGGTGGAGAGCACCGTCGTTCGCTCCATCGGCCGGATTCTCGACGGAAAAGGCATGTATCCTCCGCCCTCGGCGGACTTTGTGGGCGACGGATATCCTCCTTTTTTTCACTATTTTTGCGCCGCAATCTGCAAGCTGGGAGGGAATCCACTCATCGTTTGCCGCGTCGTTTCCGTACTCTGCACGCTCCTGATCGCGGCCGCGCTCTATCGCGCGGCGGGAACTTTCGCGCAACCCGCTGGCGGCTCGCTGGACAAGATCATCAGAACGTTCTGTCCGCTGCTTTTCGGGGCGGGATGGGCCGCCGGCGGGCAGACTTTCGACCTCGCCCGTGTGGATATGCTCGGATTGGCATTGACCGTCTGGGCCGCCTTCGTCGCGTTGCATTTCGGTTCGTCGCGATCGGCCGTCCTGGCCGGACTGCTGATCGCCTGCGCGATCGTGACGAAGCACAATATGGTGATCGTCGGCGGCGCAATCGGCGTGGCACTACTTGTGCTGAACTGGCGACACGCCCTGATATTTGGAGCGGCCGCGCTCGTTCCATGCTCGATCTTCTTTTGGTTGCTCAACCGCGCCACCGACGGCTGGTCCGGGTTTCATCTCTTCCAGCAGCTCGCCGCCAATGAATTCGGGGGCCAGGCGCGGTGGATTCGCTTCATCGCACGCGACGTGAGTTGGCATGGACTTCTGCTTTTCATACTTCTGGCGGCAACGGTTGCGGCCGTCTGGATGAGCAGCCTCAATTCAGAAACTTCGACGCGCCGCCGATTAGTCGGCCTGCTCTCAATCGCGGTGGGGGGGCTGGCCCTCACGATCTCCGGCCGCCTGAAGATCGGCGGATATCCCAACAATCTCGTTCCCGCCTGGACGTTCGCCCTCTTTTCACTCGCCGCAACATTGCCATATCTCAAGGCATGGTTCGCGCGCACTGATGACGATCGGCGTCGTGTGTGGTCTTGGACCGGCTGCGCGATTCTCGGTGGAATCGTGTTTTCGCTCGCCACGACCTATTCCGAGCTTCCGCTTCGCGCATTTTTGCAGGTCGCCCCCCGCAAATTAGCGCTCGCCGAATTGCGGACGCTGGTCGACAAACTCGCGAGGCACGGCTCCGTCTGGATTCCGGCCCACGCCGGCGCACTGCCCAATGCCGAGGGTTATGCCCACCTCTGCCCGGCCGGGTTCATGATCGATGCGGCAAATTTCCCGATCAAGTCGATCTTCACCGCCGACGTGATCCGCAGGCTGGCCGCCCGTGAGTGGGCTGCCATCATCCTCGACAGCCGCGACGACCGGTTTATCTCCGAACCGATCTGGCAGTCGCTGGCGGAGAATTATCGCGAATTGTCCTGGCCGCTGGGCGATCCGGATCGTCTGGTCTCGCTGAGCGGAAAAATCACAGCCCCGCGCCGCCTCTTCGTCAGAAAATAATCGCCCACCTCGTGCAGATTTCTGTTCCATTGCGAACCTGCGCGGCCCGTGCTACAAAAATCGAAAGCCCGCCACCGGGCGCTGCACGGATGCCATGGCCAAACCCAATTCCGCTCCCGGCTCCCTGACCTACAAGTCATCCGGCGTCGATATCGATGCCAACGACGTCATGGTGGAAAAAATCCGGCATTCGATGCAGCGGACCTACGATCCGCGCGTCGTCTCGCGGCACGGCGGATTCGCCGGCCTCATGCGGCTGGATTTTCCCGAGAAGCTCCTGCGGCGCGGCTACAAAGACCCGGTGCTCGCGGCCGGCGCCGATGGTGTCGGTTCCAAATTGCTCCTCGGCATCGAATGGAATCGCATCGCCGATCTGGGCATCGATCTCGTCGCGATGAACGTGAACGACGTGCTTACCTGCGGGGCGGAGCCGCTCTTTTTTCTCGATTACATTGCCTGCCACAAACTTAAACCGCAGGAGGTCGGCACGCTCGTCGCCGGAATCTCGCGGGGCTGTCAACTGGCCGGATGTGCATTGCTCGGAGGCGAAACGGCCGAAATGCCGGCGCTCTACGCTCCGACCCACTTCGACCTTGCCGGCTTCTGCGTCGGCGCGGTGGAGAACAAACGGATCATCGACGGCCGGCTCGTTGAACCGGGCGACATTGTCATCGGTCTGGCATCGAGCGGGCTGCACTCCAACGGCTTCAGCCTGGTGCGTGCGGCCCTCGATCGGCTGTCGAAACAAAAAACCCCAATGCCAGTGGATCTCGGCGAGCCGCTCGAAGACGCGGTGCTGCGGCCCACGCGCATTTACGTGAAGCCGATCCTCTCGCTATTGAAATCCTACCGCCGCAAGCGGATTATCGTCGCGCTGGCCCACGTCACCGGCGGCGGGTTGGAAGGCAACGTTCCGCGCGTGGTTCCCGCGAATTGCCAGGTCGTGCTGCGGCGGGGGTCGTGGCCGGTACCGGCGGTGTTCCGACTGATCCAGTCACAGGGCGTCGACGAGGAGGAAATGTATCGCGTTTTCAACATGGGCATCGGCTTTGTGCTGGTGGTGAAGCCGCCATTTGTTCAGGGCGTCATGCGCAAGCTTGCGGCCGCGGGTGAAAGCCCGCACCTGATCGGCTGCATCCGTCGCGGCAAGAATGGATTAGTATGGAAGTAGCTTGTTCTCCGTGAGATCGCGAGATTCGGTCAATCGCCGAGCGTGCCCGCCGTGGCGGGACAGTCGAATCACTCAATCACCAGACTTGCTCATGTCCTTGATCGTTCAAAAATTCGGCGGCACCAGCGTCAAGGATGCGGAGATGATCCACCGCGCCGCCCGCCGCGCCATTCTCGCAAAGTCGGCCGGCCACGAGGTCATCGTCGTCGTCTCAGCCATGGGCGATCACACCGACAAGCTCGTCGATCTGGCCTATCAAATCACCGATCGCCCCAGCCGACGCGAGATGGACCAGCTTCTGGCGACCGGCGAGCAGATCTCCATCGCCCTCATGGCCATGGCGATTCACCACGCCGGGCACGACGCCATCAGCCTCACGGGTGGTCAGGTGGGCCTGAAGACCTACGGCACCTTCGGCCGCGCCCGCATTCGCGAAATCACGCAAAAGACTCGCATCGCTCAGTTGCTCAAGGACGGCAGCATCGTCATCGTCGCCGGATTTCAGGGCGTCGACGAAGCCGCGAACGTGACGACCCTCGGCCGCGGCGGATCGGACACGACGGCCGTCGCCCTCGCCGCGGCGCTGGGGGCGCAGGTCTGCGAAATCTACACGGACGTCGATGGCATCTACACGGCCGACCCGCGGATCGTGCCCGAGGCGCGGCGCCTGCCGTTCATCTTCTACGACGAAATGCTGGAGCTGGCGTCGCTGGGGGCGCAGGTGATGCACTCTCGCAGCGTGGAGCTGGGCAAGAACTACGGCGTCACCATCCACGTGCGCAGCAGCTACACCGACGCGAAAGGAACGGACATCGTGAAGGAAGCATCGGATTTGCAGCAGGTCATTGTCCGCGGCGCAGCGCTGAAGAAGGACCTCGCCCGCGTCGAGATCACCGGCGTGCCCAATCGGCCGGGCCTGGCCGCCGAGTTGTTCACCCGCGTGGCCGAGCAGAACGTGATCGTGGACGACATCATTCAGGTGATTCACGAGGGCGGGAAGACGGCGGACATCAGTTTCACCATCGAGGCCTCCGAGAAACAGGAGGCCGACAAGGTGAGCCGGGAGTTTGCGGCCGGCAATCCGGGCGTCGCCATCAAGATTCGCGAGGGCTTCGCGAAGGTTTCGGTGGTGGGGGTGGGGATGCGCACGCACACGGGCGTGGCGTCGCGGATGTTCGAGGCGCTGCACAAGGCGAACGTGAACATCGAGAACATTTCGACCAGTGAGATCGTGATCAGCGTGATCGTGCGCTCCGATGACGGACCTGCGGCACTTCGGGCGATTCACGCCGCGTTTGAGCTTGGGCAGGAACCCGTTGAAGCGAAAAACTGAAAAAGCCCACGGATGGCCATCCGTGGGCTTTGAGTAGATTCAAGCTACGACGCTCGCCGTCGATCTCAAGGCTCTTCCGTCGCGGACCCCGTCATTTCGGTGACTTCGCTCGAATCGGGAATCGCCGCGGTCTCCATCGGGACGTTTTCGTTCGTGGCGACGAGGAAGATTTCCACGCGCCGGTTGGCCTCGGTGCCGCCGCGCGAGGGGTTGTCCACGCGTGGGCGATACTCGCCATAGCCCATCACGCCGAGCCGCGACGAGGACACGCCGGTCTGCGCCAGCACGTTCATCACCGCGATCGAGCGATGCACCGAGAGGTGCCAGTTCGTCGGGTGGTTCTGCGCCGTGGCCGGGTTCACGATGCGCAGGTTGTCAGTGTGGCCGACGACGACGACCTCGAACGGCTGGGCGGCCGCCGAGTTCACGATCTGCGCAAAGGCCCGCAGCGAATCCATCACGTTCTGCCTGACGTTGTCGCTGCCCTTGTCGAAGGTGAGATCGCTCTTCCAGCGCACGGCGCCGCGCTTCGCGTCGTACTCGACCGCGTCGGGATACTTCGCGGCGAATTCCTGCAAGGCCCGGTCCAACTCGGGCGGCAGCTTCACCTCGACGACCTTTACGTCGCCCAGACCTTGCGCCCCGATGCGGTCCAGGTCGCCCTGCAGCTTGGCGATGTATTCCTGCAGGCGGTCGCGCTCGGACTGATAGTTGTCGGCCAGCTCGCTCTTGGCGGCGAGCTGATTGCGCAGACTCTCGCGTTCGGTCTCGAGGGCCATGACGCGGTTGCGCTCGTCGGCCAGGTCGCGTTCGAGGGTTTCGCACCGCTCGACCGCCTTGCGCCGGGCGAACTTTTCGCGGAGATATTCATCCCGCGAAACACAACCCGTTGATGTCCAAAGAATACCCAGCCCCGCCGCTAGTGTCATCATCCTGACGCTGCTCATCCTAAGCCTCCAGCATCCGTACCAGTTTTATGACGCACGCACCCCGCGCGTTAGATCAGACGGCATTATGCGGAATCGCCCGAGCGGTCGCAACAGGAAACTCGCGGATTCTGGCGATTCCGCTCGCTCAGAATAATCCTTAAGACGTAAGACGACGCTGGCGTCCTGTGAGTTCTTTCCTCGCCGCCGGATTTCACAGCGTAGCGTCCGCTGTCTCGGCGGACGGCGAAGCGTTTTCCGAGCCCGAAGCGCTAGCGAGGGAGATTCGTAGGGCGCGTCGGCCTTATCGACTCACCTCCTGGGCCATAATCGCGCTGCGAGATGGTGGGTCGATACGATCGCCTGGAGCGCATCGATCA
>DATMEE010000163.1:0-3575 GCA_035557035.1 Phycisphaerae bacterium | reverse complement strand
CGCTAGAAGGATATGCCTTCTGGATCGCATTCAGCGCGTCCGCGTCAAGCACGACCGGCGCTCTTAGTCCATCGTCGAAATCACGGATCAACTCCTCCCACGCCTGCGCCCAACCCAAGTCTCCGCGATCCAGGCCGGGGCCGGCCGCGACCGCGGTTACGCGTGATGACTCATCAAACATCCCCAGCGATGAAAGCACGCCAATCGCGGCGGCCGGCTCGATCTGGCCGCGTTCATTCTCGGGAAGCGAAATCGTCGTGGCGCACGGACAGAGGCCGGCCACGGTGAGTTGTATGGAAGTGGGACACGCAACGGTCACAAGCCCCGCCCCGGAGCGCAGAGCCGCGTTGGCGACGAGCGACGGCGCCCCGATCATTCCGCGCGATCCGCCGATGACCAGCACGCGGCCGAAATCGCCCTTGTGTGCATCCCGCCGCCGGCGCGGCAGCCTGGGAATTGTGCGGATTCGAACCAACTTAGTGCGGGTAGGCGTTGACGAGCGAGCGGTGGGTGGACTCCTGTTCTGACCTCGCTTCGTCTTCGCCATTCGTCAAATTAGAAGGCGAACGGATTGAGTTGACCAGACGCTGCGAAGCCTATTGCCCGAATAACGGCTTCAGTGTGAGGTCGGCGAGCTTGTAGCTCAGGGCCGCCAGCAAGGCCGAGCAGGGAATGGTCAGCACCCAGGCCCAGACGATTCTCTCGCCCCAGTCCCACCGGACGGCGCGGACGCCCTTCACGGCGCCCACCCCCAGGATCGATCCGGTGATCGCATGGGTGGTGGAAATCGGAATGTGCCCGAGCGTCGCGCCGATGATAGTCGTGGCTGCCGCCGTCTCGGCACAAAACCCCCCAACGGGCGCGAGGTGCGTGATTTTCTGACCCATCGTTTTCACGATCCGCCAGCCGCCAAAGAGCGTTCCCATCGCGATTGCAAAGTGGCAGATCAGAATGATCCACAGCGGTATTTCATGCTCATTGCCGAAAAGTGAGAATTTGCCGACGGCCCAGTCGCCATACCCACCGGCCACCAGCAGCATGACGATGATGCCCATGGTTTTTTGAGCATCGTTGCCGCCGTGACCGAGGCTGTAGATGGCCGCGGACACGAGCTGGAGACGACGAAACAGTTTTTCCGCCACGTTGCGCCGCACGTTCTTGAACATGTTCAAAACCAGAATCATGTTGAGCGCCCCGAGCGCCATGCCGATCAGCGGCGAGAGAATAATGAATAAGAGCAGCGGACCCCAACCATGAAGAATGAGCACCTGCCAGCCGGCCTTGGTGATCGCCGCGCCCGCGACGCCGCCGACCAGCGCATGAGACGAGCTGGAGGGAATTCCGTAGTACCAGGTAATAAGATTCCAGATGATCGCGCCCATCAACCCGCCGAAGACGACATAGACATCGAGGAAGTCGGTTTTGACGAGACCGCTGCCAATGGTCTTGGCCACGCCAGTGCCGAACACGAATGCAGCGATGAAATTGAAAAATGCCGCCCAGATGACGGCCTGCCGCGGGGTGAGGACGCGGGTGGACACGACGGTGGCGATGGAATTGGCGGCGTCGTGAAACCCGTTCAAAAAATCGAAAACGAGCGCGACGACAATAATAAGGAGAATCAGCGTCAGCATGAGTTATGGGTTCACGTGTGCTTGAGCACGATGGCATGAAGGACGTTGGCGATGTCTTCGCATCGGTCGAGCGCCTTTTCCGTCAGATCGTAAATCTCTTTCCACTTCATTACCGCGGCGAAGTCGGGCGAGGTGTCGTACAGGTCGGCGATCGCAGCGTGGTGATAATCGTCGCCCTCCTTTTCCAGTGCGTGGATATCCACCAGCGACGTGCGAAATATGTCGGGCTTCTTGAGATTTCGCAGCATGGGGATGCTTTTCCCGACGGCCTCACCCGCGCGGAGCAATACGTCGGACTGTCGGAGCAGCCATGGCGTAGCGGTTGTAAGACGATAGTACTTGAAGCGTTTGGCGGCGGCGTCGATGTTGTCGATCACGTCATCGACCCGCTTCACCAGCCGATATATATCATCGCGATCGAACGGGGTAAGAAATGATCGGTCAAGCCGTTCCAGGGTCTGCCGCAGGTTTTCATCGCCCTCGTGCTCGAGTTCGCGAATCCGTTCGAGATGCCGCGGGTACTGGCCCATGTCGTTGCACATGTCGTTGTATGTGCGGGTGGTGTCGACCATGGTAGCGGCCGCGGCGTCGAAAAGTTGAAAGAAGACTTTGTCTCTGGGAATGATGCTGATCACCGAAAGACTCCAGATTGTTTGGCAGCTGATACGGCGGAACGCTTCAAGACTGAGACGGGTCTGTGTGGGACTCGCGTCAGGACCACAAAAAACGAAGACTCTGAACGGGCGAACGGTCGCCATTCTAGCCGGGCAAGGCACCTGTTCAAGAACAGTGTCCTAGCGAGAAGTCGCACCGGAAACATCGAGGTCGACCACTTGTTGCGAGCGCGTATGCTTTCGCGACGGGTAGGAAGGAATGCAAGTATCGCCTCAGCAAGAGGAAACGACTGAATCGTGAAGGCTGCAAGTAAGATGGGGGCCTCGAGTAAGTCCAGCAAGGACGATTATGTGACTGTCGATGCAGGAATTCTTCATTCAATCTTAACATGGCGAAGTGCTGACCGTCTATCGATTTTTCGCACGGCGTTTTTCCAGCCGTGCGGCCGCCTTTGCCAGTTCGGCGATGTGCTTGGCGCTCGCGCCGCGTCCGCCACTAATGATTCTTGCCCCGGATTCCACGAGTGAATCAAACCGTTCGCCGAATTCTTTGGGCGTATCGGGATAGGTTACGCCCGCCTCGGTCAGCTCCGCGCGGCCGGGCGTTACCTCTGCGTAGATCGGCAAATTGCAAGCCTGTGTCAGAAGGGTGACAATCGCCGGGGCGCCGTCGGGATATTCGCTGCCGTCGCAGCCCGCCATGACTGCGCCAGTCTCTGTCAGAACGGTGCAGGCCTGGGCGATGGTCGCGCCCAGCGTGGTTTGCGAGTAATCGGCGCCACTGTCAAAGACCATGCTGCCGATCACCGGCAACCCCGTGGCTCGCCGCGCAGCCCGCAGGGCGATCCGCAGCGATTCGAGCTCACAGAAGCCGCGACACAGCACGGCATCGATGCCGCCCTCCGCCAGAGCGCGGCTCTGCCGCGAATATGACTCCTCAAGTTCCTCCTCGGAGACCTCGCTCAAGGCGATCAGGCGATCGACGGGACCCATTGCACCAAAGACTAAGACTTGTTCCGGAGAACGCGCGGCAGCCTCGCGAAACTGTTCCGTGCATGATTTGTTGGCGCGGGAAAGCTCATCGTCGGCGACGCGACTGTCTTCACGCTCCAGCACGCTGTGATTAATTCCGTCCGTCGGCGTGACGAGCACCGAGGCGCCGGCGTCGATAAACGCGGCCGCCGTTTCGCGGACCAGCGTTGGCTGTTCCAGAAACAATCGCACGAGGGCGTCCGGAGCAAGCCCGCCTTCGGACTTCCATTCAGTCCGGAAATCGCCGCTGGCCAGGACGATTCGCGAGCCATCACTGGTTGGATCGAATACCACC
>DATMEE010000162.1:0-3960 GCA_035557035.1 Phycisphaerae bacterium | reverse complement strand
GTACAAGTCGGTGCGGACGTCCACGTCTCGTCCCGCGTCGTGAAATTGTTCCGGCGCCGCGTAGGCGACCGTTCCGACAAATCGGTCATTATATGAATCGTCCAATCCTGCGCTCTCGACGCTCCCCGCGATCGGCATCGCGATGCCGAAGTCGAGCACGCGCGGTTCGCCGTTCTCGTCGATCAGAATATTCGAGGGTTTCAAATCGCGATGGATCACGCCGCGCTGGTGGGCGTAATGGACTGCTTCGCACACGCGAATAAACACGCAAACAATGTCCCGCATGGAGCGCTCGGGACTGGCCCATTGTGTGATGGGAACGCCTTCCACCCATTCCATCGCAAAGATCGGAAGGCCTTCGATCACGTCCATGGCGAAGAGCGTCACGATGTTCGGATGTCGAAACGACGACACCACGCGAACCTCGTGCTCGAAGCGCCCACGCGCCGCCGCGCCGGCCCAGGGTCCGGTCAGGAGCCGCTTCACCGCCACGATTCGCTGCGTGCCCGGTTGTCGGGCGAGATAGACGATCCCCTGGCCGCCGCGCGCGACTTCTTCAAGCACTTCATACGGACCGATGCACCCTAGCGGCGCTGGGACGACCGCCGCGCGAAAGCGGTCCAGCCACGGACCCGCCGCGTCGTTGAAGCCGAATCGGTCGAGTTCAACGGCCGAGTCGAACCCTGCGCCAAAGGAGGAATCGCTATTCCGCATGTCCGTTCTCTTCGAGAATCTGGGCGGCGATAATTTCGCGCAGCCGATCCTTGATCCGTTGCTTGCTCTTGCGCACGGCCTCGCAGGTGATTCCCAACCCCTTCGCGACCCCCTCATGCGTCTCACCGGCGAGAAGACGATTGAAAATCTCGATGCTCCGCGGCTCCGCGCTCTCGCGCAACTTTGCCAGCGCCCGGCGGCAGTGATGCCGGACCCACTGCTCTTCCCACTGCTCGTCCGCCTCACTTGTTTCGCCGGGCGACAGGGCGTCGAGCGCACTATTCTCTAGCGCCAACTCCCGTGATGCGTGACGCGAAACGTGGCGGGCGATCGCCCGTCGGACGACGGTTCTGAAATAGTCCCGAAATCGCCCCACTTGCCGCGAATACTCAAAACGCGGAAAAGTGCGCGCAAAGCTGGCCATCACGAGCTGCCGCACGTCCTCCGCGTCGGAGAGTTGCAGGCCGCAGCCCCGGCAATAGCCGATAACCAGGTCGCCGTAGCGCCTATCAAACTCGCGCCACGCGTGTCGATCGGAGGCGTTGCCCAGGCGGGCGAGAAGGGTCGGCCGAGTGGTCGGGGAATCCATTTCTACAGGGCTTTCGTCGTAACGGCTCGCAATGCAGCACGGCGGCGCGGGCTTGGCTGCATTCGTCAATGTTCCCACAAATCCTTGCTGCGATGCAACTGGATCAAAGGGCGGAAGCGGAAAATCTGAGGCCGGTGTCACAATGCCGCGTGATGCCGGCTATTCACTGCGAGCCAAAATCAGATTCTCGGAGGACTTCGATGTTGCGCGTGTCCACTACTAGCACTGCGGCCTTTTTCGTCCTATTTCTCACCGCCTCCGCCCGGGGGCAATCGCTAAACGTGGCGTTCGGGCCGACCAATATGCAACCCACATCTATCTATGCGGCCGCGGGGTTGCCCGGCTACTGGAACGCGATGACCGCCGCGAATGGAACGACCACCTTCAATCTGAAGAACCTGGCCGGGGTCTCAACGCCCGTACGACTGTATCAATACGGCGGCACCCAGCTCATGCACATTAACGATCCCTTGACGAGCGGCGACGATCAAACGCTGATGGACCACTTTTTGGTCACCTATACCCCCAGCCTCGAAACATGCCTGTTCTTCAACGACTTGCAGAACGGCGTTTATGAAGTCCTCACCTATGGTTGGATGCCGCGAAACCCCGGCATCATGGCCTATACCAGCTCCGACGAGGAGCCGGGCTACCCGCACGAAATCGTCGGTGGCGCCTGGCCCGGCGGCCATCAGGAACTCGTCACTTATTCGCGGCACTATTGCATCGTGGGGCCGCCGGTGAACGGGCGGCTCCGCGTTCACTCGGGCATCGTCCCCGGCGCCCCCGCCGCGAACGGCGCAGCCATGAACGGGGTTCAAATCCGCAAGCTCCCAGCCGCGGCGCCGGCCGACATGAACTGCGACGGAGCGCAAGACGCAGAGGACGTCGGGATTTTCATTCAGGCCCTGGTCGATCGCGAAAGCTACTATGCGGACCACCCGACGTGCCGAATATTGAACGGCGATCTGAATGGCGACTGGGACATCGACACCGACGACGTCGCGCCGTTTGTCACCGCCCTGCTCAACTGAGCAGCCCGGCTTCTGCGCGCCGTCTCATGCTCCGATGGGATGGGTCTGCGCTATTGAAAGATTCGCGTATCTCCGGCTACGATATGCGGGATGATCCGAGTCGGCATCAATATCATTTGCTGCCTGACATTCGCGATGGCCAACGCGAATCCCCTGCACCTCCTTCCGCCCGCCAAGAGCAAGTCGATGTGTCCCTGTTGCCGGGCGAATGGCGTCTGCAACTGCGGCTGCGCAAATTCCGAGCGAGATCCGGGGCGACCCTCTGAGTCAGATGACCTTCCAACGGCGCCTTGCGTTTGCGGCAGCCCCCCCTCCCTGCCGATGACCGAGCCGCAGCACGTCGTGCTCCCGCAAGCGCGCGAGATACCTCATCCGCCCCCCGCCGCGCCCAGTTTGGTCCAAGACACGAGCCTCTGCTCGCCTCGATTGCCGGAAATCCTCGGAAATCATTCCCCTCCCGCCCGCTCCTTCATGGATACCTTGATTCTTCTCGTTTGATTCGGACAGGACTGCCCGCCGCTCCCATTCCGCGGGTCCAAAGTCTGCTTTGTCCCGGACGAATCCGCGCCATCGCGCGTTACCATGAAGAGGAATATCCACATGACAAGAATTATTCTTTGCATTGCGCTGGGCGCTTTAACGCTCTCCGCCGCCTGCGAGTCCAATCGCTCCGAGTCGTCGCCCGTCGCCGAATCGACCCCGAATAATGACCCCAACAGCGCAACCCTGTACGTGAAGGGCATGTCCTGCCCGCTCTGCGCCAACAGCATCGACCAGCAACTGATGAAGGTTCCCGGCGTCGAGCGGGTCAAAATCGACCTCGGAACAGGCCGGGTGGTCGCCAAGCTCGCGCCGACGGCAACACCCACGGAGAGCCAGTTTGCCGAGGCCATCAAGCGCAGCGGCTTCACGCTCGACCGCATTGAGATGCCCGCGGATTAGAACGCCAAAGCGTAATAGTCTTCGCCCCGAAAGGGGCGACGGGCTGTAGCCACGGGTGGAGCGAAGCGGAACCCGTGGATATGTTGCGCCCGATTAGAACCCGCTCCGAAGGAGCGGCGGAATTGTAGGGATTCGCCGCGATTTAACAATCGATCTTTGCTTTCGAACCCGTCCTTTTAGTGTTGTCGGAGGATCCCATGCATTATCTCCAACATCGCCGGTCGGTTCGCTTGTTCGGCGCCTCACTCGCGCTTCTGGGTGCCAATGTTGCGTTGCTCGCCCAGGAGCCGATCAACGCCTTCGACTCCGCCACGCAACCCTCCCCCGGCCACGTCATTTTCAAGGAGCAGTTCCGCTACAATCGCTTCGATCTGAACACCGGCCCGAGTGAGCAGCGGGGCAAAATCGAGGACGCCACGCTCTTCACCACGCTGAACGTCGGCATCGCGCCCGATGTCGCAATCAGCCTGCGGGCGCCCGTCATCTTTCGCGAGCGCGAATTCAATCGAACCGACCGCGTCGATCGCGACCAGGGCGTGGGTGACGTCATGGCGCTGGCCAAGTGGCGCATCTATCGCAACGACACCGGCCCGCTGGATTCGGCTCGGCTCAGCCTCATCGGGGGCATGGACGTCCGCACCGGGAACTCGCCATTCACCAGCGACGCCTACAGCCCGGTCG
>DATMEE010000161.1:0-12023 GCA_035557035.1 Phycisphaerae bacterium | reverse complement strand
ACCATATCGATATTGTCGAGAACGCGGTGAAATCGGCTGATATTGAGCTCAACATCGTGCCACCGGCAGGACAGCCCGGGCTGGTGAGTCGGACGCTGATTCTTGACGCGGCGGAGCGGTTCTTCGATTTTACATGGCCTTCGTCGTTGCCGCAGGGTATTCTACCGGAACAGTTGGAATACGTGGAATGCGGCGTGCGATTCATGGTGCGGGATAGCCGCCTTCGGTTGATGGGCACGCATGGCGTGGATAATGACACGGTTTTGACCATCCAGATTTTCGGTCAGCGGCTGGGTGTGGTCAAGGCGCCAGCTACGACCTACGACCTGACGCCGTTTATCGAGCGGGGCCTGTCACGGCTGCGATCCTATGACTCGAAGCGGATGAAGGAATGGCTGCGAACGGGCGGCCGTCAGCCGGGCTGACGACGCGGTTGCACGTGTCGCCGCGGCACTCGTCAGCAACCGGCGGGTGCAAAATGAGGCGCTGGCACGGGCTTGACATTGCCGAATGTTCGTACGAGACTTCGCGAACCGGGCCGGTTTAAGACACCCGTAGAGACAGGTTGCGGGAATGTACTGGGATTTTGAAGGCTTCTTTCGCGAGGCGGATCAACGTGCAAGACCCATCGACGTTGGGATTGCGCAGCACGAAAGGGCAAGATTCCTTCGGATTACTTCGACGGGTTACGCCGTCACTTCGTGACAGTGACGAAACGCCCCGGACACTTTTTTAAGGGAGGGCTTACATGGCGAGAACACTTCTCGTCGATGGCGAGCATCTGACACGATTGATGAAGCTTTGCCGATCGATTCACCAAAGTGGAGGCGCGTCGCTCCAACAGCTTCAGGGAAAACTGAAGACGTCGCGGCGGACGGTGTTTCGCGATTTGAGCGCGCTGCAGCAATTCGGGATCGACGTGAATTCGACCTCGAAGGGGTACCAGATCAAGCAAAACCCCGCTGTATGCAAGAAGCAGATTGCGACTCGATACGAGCGCGATCTGGGCGAGCTGCTTCGAAACAGCCTGAAGTAAACGCCAAAGCGTTGAGACTCGTCCGAAAAGCGGGCGGGGCAGTCGGTTGCAAGGGATAGGAACACGCCCCCCGACGGGGGGAAGGCCCGGTGGCCCTCACGGTACCAACGCGGCGCAACCGCCTCTTCGAAAGGCGTAGACTCAGGCGATTTCGACGAATTTACGAATCGAGACTTCAAGGTCGTCGATGCGTCTTGCCTTGGACAGATCGAACGGGAGAAACGTCCCGTGGCTGTGGTTGCTCGCCAGAATGATGAGGCGATCGAACAGCACGGCGAAGCCCATTTCCTGGGGTTGATGTCCGAGGAGAAAGACGTCGACGTCCAGGGTGCGCGCCAAGTCGTCGAGTTGCTGAGGCGTCTGGCGCCGCCCCCACACCAGATTGAAAATGGAGCGGTTGCCGCGCAGATCGTCGAGGGTCGGCGCGCGCTGGAAGATGCCGGCGTCGAACTGGTCCATGTCCTGCGCGTTGGGCAGTGAGTGCGACATCCATACGCGATTGGGGGTGCGGACTGCGAGCGGAAAACTGGCGATGAACTCATTGATCGCGTGCAGCACTGAACGACCAGGGTCGCCTCCATAGGCGGCGAGGACCGCCGAGTTGAATTCCTCGATGACCACGCGTCCATTCTTCGCGATGAGATAGCCGGTCAGTTGAGCCAGTTCGTGATTCGACTGTAGAAAGTGGACTTGGTCGGGGAAGTCGCACTTGTATTGAGCGGCTTTGAGCAGCAGGTGGTGCGACGTATCCACGTCGGAACGGGCGACGAGGTCGGCGTGGATCAGCTCGTGCAAAATGACGTGCCGCGCGGGCGCTCGATCGAGCATGGCGTATTTCTGCAGTTTTTCAAAATTGCGCTCGTGACCGTGAAGGTCGCCGGTCATGACGACCTGACCGTAGGCGGGAAGGTGCAACACGCTGCCGCGCAGGTGGAGCTCCTCGCGATTGAGCCGGGCCGCCTGTTGAAACGTGCGAATGGCGGCATCGGCATCGTATTTTGATTTTGAAGCGAAAGTCATCGTGCGATCATCCATGGCGGGATGCACCCGGGGTCCCGCAGTCAGTTTTCAATGTCGGAAGGGGCGGCTGCCGAGCGCGCGGCACTCGGAGCGGCCTGCTCGTTCTTGCCCCGGGCGGGCGGAGGAAGGAAGGCGCCGAGCCGGGCGAGCACATCCTTCATCGTCCTGGGCCGATCGGCCCGATTGTGTTCACAGCATTCCATGATGAGTCGCGACAGGTCCCGCGGCACGTCCTGATTTATCGTCGCGGGTTCCGGCGAGGGAGCCGCTTTTCGCGGTTCGGCTTTCTTTTTTCCTTTTGCGAGGACGGTCGCGAAGGTCTGGCCGGTCAGCGCCCAATAGAGCGTAGCGCCAAAGTTGAAAATATCCGTTTGCGGCGTGAGCTCGAGTCGCTCGACCTGCTCGGGGGCTATGTAGTCCGGAGTGCCCTGGATTCGGGGTTTGCGGAACCCAATCTCACAACACTGGCCGAAGTCGATGATTCGCACGTCCCCCTTGTATGCCAGCAGAATATTGTTGGGCTTGATGTCCGCGTGAAGAAATCCTTCGTCGTGCATGGCCTGGAGACCGTCGCCGACGCGTAGAAATATTTCCACGGTTCTTTCGAGCCGGGCGGGGCGCGCCTTGTCGAGGCTGGTTCCATCGACAAATTCCATGAAAACCTGGATTTCCACCAGACGCAGGAGCTTCCGAATCCGCTTCAGCTCGAACGCTTTGCGAAGGGTCGGGTGCCGCATTTTGGCGGCGATGTTGTATTCGTTGATTGCCTGATCGAGGTAACGGGTGTCTTCGCCGGCTTCGCGCAGAACGCGTTTCACCGCGAAGACCTGTCCGGTTGATGGATGGACCACTTGATACACTTGCGAGCGAGCGCCCTCGCCAAGCTTGGAGAGAATGTTGTAACCGGAAACGACATCCGCCACGTGTACTCGACCAGATTTCGCGCCTGCCGGGTGGGCATTTGGAGCAACGCACACAGGTACATCTAAGCCATAAGACGAAGGCAATCTTAGGTAGGGCGCGCGGCGTGGTCAAGATTGGGCGGCGCCTCCGGATTGGCGCTGATTTGGAGGGGCGTAGGCCACGCATTGGCAAGGCAATCACGGCGCTTCCCGGTTGCTATTCGAGGTCGCCGTCGCGCAGGGATGGAAGGCTGTTGCTTTGGGGTCGCGTCAAGCGATTTTTGCGCCGGGCGGGGGAAGCAAGGACGAATTTCGTCGTTGACGAAATCGACAGGGTTGGCGAGCGACGTTTTATCAGACGGGTCCCGCGGACGCGTCGCACAATTTCTCGAGATTCTCTTGCTACTGATTCGCGCGTCAGGCAAGGCCGATATTTGAGAGTGCCCAGGTCAAGCGCGACCGTGAATTTCCCGGGAGGTTGGTCATGAGCGTTAGAAACGTCGCATTATTTTCTTTTGCCGGGTTCGCCGTTGCCGCGGCTGCGGCGCCTGCTGAAGCGCAGTTCGGGGGCCTGCAGCGCACTCTGTTTCGCAATCTGGGATTCGGCCTCGAACCGGACCTGATTTCGACGCCGCAGAACGGACCGCTCTTCAACTTCAACAACTTTCACCAGCGGCTCGAATACGATCGCGTGGCTGACGGATACTCCTACGAGTTCTACCGATTCTTCGGGGAGGACTCCTATGGCGAAGATACGTTTCTCGATCTAGGCGCATTCAAGCTGGAGCTGACGCCCGACCTGACGCTGAATCAATCTCAGCAGACGGGATTTCACGGTCGCGTCGGCTACTCGACACGTACGATTCCCGAAGTCCATTTCCTCGCGGAAACCGGCCAGCGGGCTTTCAATCAGTTCAGCGGCGTGTCGACTTTCAGCAAGGAACCGATTCGCTATGTCGCCACGCTCGATGCAGGCGTTCAGAAATACGAATGGACCGGCAACATGCAGATCGACAGCGAGGGCTCGATCAACGCGCTGGGGTTCTACGATTTCAATCTCCGGCTGGTGAACGTGGGCGGCTTCACGGCCGACGGCGTGCTGGTGGAGGATGAGCAGGTTACGGATTTTGACACGGGACCGATCGACCTATCCGGGCACATCGGCCTGGATTTGATCGGAAGCCTGCTGCAGGCGGACGGAAACGATCTGGCGGCGGCGCCGCCGCGAATCTTCTCGGCGGCGGCTCAGAAAGAGCGCACGGCCGACGAGTTGATGGGTGCAATGAAGGAAGGCGAGAAGCTGACGGAGGAAGAAGTCCAGTTCATGATCGAGCAGATGTTCATCCAGGCGTTCATGGATGATCCGATCGGATTCTTTTTGAATGGTCCGCAGGCGGCGCTCTCTCAAATTGAAGGCTTGGAGATCGAGATGTCACCCGCTGGACCCGAGGCAGGCGACGCGCCCACGGATTCGCCGGAAGCCGTTCCGGAGCCGGGCACGCTGCTGCTCATTGGTCTTACGGTCACACTGGCGGTTTTCATCCGCAAGCGAGGCGGATTGGCTTTGCCGGCGCTCTCATAACTCCACTTCGGGCCCGGATTACACGGGCGGCTCAGCAGAGCCGGCTGCCCGACGGGCGCGCGACTGATGCGAGTGTCGGCACCATGAGGAATTTTCTGAGCGAGACAAGCCGCAAGCGCTCGTGGAATTCGCCGGGTGAGCCGAATAGACTTAGATAGACGCTCGGTCGACGGTGATCGGAACTCACCGGCGTGCCGGGCCTTTATTCTTGATGAGAGGCTTGCGCCGGATCGCGCGGCGCCGTTGAAGCACCGATGAATTCCGAACGCCCCACCAGCCCGCTCAGAGACGTCGAGGCGCACCGCGCCGAGATGCCGATTACCCGTCACCACAATTTCATGAATCACGCGGCGGTATGCCCGATCTCCGGCCCGGCGGCGGCGGCGCTGAAGCGCTACGCCGACGAGGCGGCGGATCACGGGCACACGCTGGGCGGCCTCTACCCGGAAACGAAGCGGGTGCGCCAGCTTTCGGCGAAATTGCTGCACTGTCATCCCGAGGAAGTGACGTTCGTGTCGAACACGAGCCAGGGGCTGTCTTACGTCGCCAATGGCCTGCAGTTTTCACGGGGCGACAACATTGTGACCACGGGCGTGGAGTTTCCGGCGAACATTTATCCGTGGATGCACCTGCGGCAGCAGGGCGTGCAGCTCAAGATGGTGCCCGAGGACAAGGGCCGGGTGCCGCTCGAACGGCTCGTCGAGCTGATCGACGATCGCACGCGGATCGTGACGGTTTCGTCGGTGCAGTATGGCAGCGGGTTCCGCACCGATCTGGCGACGCTCGGCGGGATATGCCAGGACCGCGGCGTGCTGTTTTGCGTGGATGCGATTCAGTCGCTCGGGTGCATTCCCATCGACGTGCGGGCAATGAAGATTGATTTTCTTTCCGCCGACGGGCACAAGTGGCTGCTCGGTCCCGAGGGCGCCGGCATTTTTTATTGCCGCCACGAGCTGCTGGGGCTGTTGCGGCCGTCAAGCGTGGGCTGGATGAGCGTGAAGGCGCCGATGAATCTGGGACCATACAGCATGGACTTCCGCGACGATGCGCGGCGGTTCGACAGCGGGAGCTACAACATTGCGGGGTTGTGGGCGCTGGGCGCCTCGCTCGAATGGCTGATGCAGATCGGCATCGACAACATCTGGGAACGCGTGCGATTCCTGACCGATCGGCTGGTGAAAGGGGTTCGGGAAAAGGGCTATCGCGTAGTCAGCTCGCGGGAGGCGGGCGAGGAGAGCGGGATCGTCGCGTTCGTGTCGGATCAGCACGATCACACGCGTCTAGTCAATCATTTGTTGCAGGAATATCGCACGGTGGTGGCGGCGCGGCTGGGCCGGATTCGGGTGAGTCCTCATTTCTACAACACGGAAGAGGAAATCGATCAATTGATCGAGCATCTTCCGGGGCACTAAATCCAAGAAATACATCATCCGCACGGATGCGAATCGCGGCTAAGATCGTTCAATCGATGTCGCCGGTCGCCGGGACGAGCGCGGATGACTCCGTCCGCCGGGACGGCGGACGCTACGTCGCGCATGGGTGATGGCATTCAATGAACTTTTCGATCTGGTCTGCCCTCTGGACCTGTTACTATCTGGTCGTCATTCTGGCGGTGGAGAACATTCTGCGCACCAAGCGCGAGCCGCGCGGCATGATCGCGTGGATTCTCGCGATGATCTTCCTGCCGTTCGTCGGCATGATCGCCTACATGCTGGTGGGGCCGGTGCCGATGCAGCGGAAGGTGCGGCGGCGCGTGTCGCGGCGGCGGCTGATCGCGGCGGCGCTCGCCGAAAAGAAGGCGATGCTGGCGGACCGGCACAACGTGGGCGATCCGGCCGTGTTGGACCAGCGGACGCGCGGGCTGGTCAATCTGGCCGGCAAGCTGAGCGACGCCGTGGTGACACGCGACAACGGCGTCATCGTGCATCACGATCCGGAGAAGGCGTTTCTCAATCACTCGCTCGCGATTGAGGCGGCCGAGCATCACGTTCACATGGAGTATTACATCTACCGGCCGGACGATACAGGCTGCGCGATGTGCGCCCTGCTGGAAGAAAAGGTGAAGCAGGGGGTGGAGGTGCGGCTGCTGCTCGATGCCGTCGGTTGCTGGGCGTTGCCGCGGCGCTTCGTGCGGGAGATGAAGGCCAAGGGCATTCAGGTGGAGTTTTTTCTGCCGTGGGGGTTCACGACGCGGCGATTTCAACTGAATTGCCGCAATCACCGGAAGATGACGGTGGTCGACGGCAAACGGGCGTTCACCGGAAGCAAGAACATCGCGGACGAGTACCTCGGTCGAAAGAAAAAGCTGGGCCCCTGGCGCGACACTTACATGGAGATGCAGGGGCCGTGCGTGCTGCAGATGCAGGGGGTCTTTGTTGAAGATTGGCATTTTGCGACGAAGCAGGATTTGTCCGCGGCGACGTATTTTCCTCCGCCCGAGGTGGCGGGCAATCAGGTGATTCAGGTGGTGCCCAGCGGGCCGGATGGGCGCAGCGACGTGATGCACCAGCTCCTGAACGCGGCGGTGGCGGATGCCGACAAGTCGGTTTCGATCGTGACGCCGTATTTCGTGCCGGATCGGGCCATGCTGCTGGCACTGACCGGGGCGGCGTATCGCGGATTGTCGGTGAAGCTGCTGCTGCCGTCGAAGTCGGACAACTGGCTGGTGCTCTGGGCGGGTCGGACGTTTTATGAGGACTTGCTGGAAGCCGGCGTCGAGCTTTACGAATATGACGGGGGCATGATCCATTCCAAACAGGTGGTGGTCGATCAGCGTTGGGCGATGGTGGGGTCAGCCAACATGGACGTGCGGAGCTTTCAGTTGAATTTCGAGTTGACGTGCATTCTGTACGACAAGCTGGTGGCGGAGTATCTGCAACAGGATTGCGAGCAGCTCTGCGCGAAGGCGCGGCGGATCGACAAGGCGTACTTCAAGGATCTTTCCTATCCGCAGACGCTGGCGGCGGGGCTGGCGCGGCTGGCAACGCCGATTCTGTAACGACATCTGGCGATTTAGTGATTTGGCGATCTGGCGCTCTTGTAGGCCAGTCCGAGCTACGTCTTAGACGCATTGCCCAACTACAAGCAGCGCTGTTCAATACCCCGACTAAACGGGTGTGCTACCGTTGCGCGCGGCGTCCCCATTTTCGTAATCCATGCCGACGCAACGGCCGTCGGCATAGCACCCGATGCACGGAGGTTGCGAGATGGACGTTGTTGGTGTGGCGAAGGTGGTTCCAAGCGAGCTGGGAATACGCGAGCTGATCGGGCGGGCGCAGCGGTGCGAGACGCTGCCGGAGATCGAGCCGTATCTGCCTTATCGCAACTTCGGCGACATGTGGCGGCGGCAGGTGGGCGACGGGCCGGACCGGCCGTGGATGACGTATTATCCGTGCGCATCGAGTGACGAAGAGCCGGCATCCTACACGTATGGGCAGTTTTCAGAATTGATCGACCGGGTCGCGGTTCATCTGCAGCGGCGGTATGGGATCGGCGCGGGGTCTTCGGTCGCGACGCTGACGATCAATGAGCCGCTGACCGTGGCGATTTATTTCGCGGCGTGGCGGCTGGGGGCGCGGGTGGTGCCGATCAATCCGGGAGAGGCGGACGAGCGAGTCGGCTACATCGTGGAGAATTCCGAGGCGACGGTGCTGATCGCGCATCGCGGGTGCCGGGAGGACTACACTGGCGTGGAGAGCCGGCCGGCATCGACGGTTCAGCGGGCGATGGTGGGCTTGCGCGAGTGCGGCGGAGTGGTTTTGCCGGGTTGGAATGATTTTGAGTCAGAGTTGGCCGGCGTGACCGGCACGGGGCCGGGCGCGCCCGGGCTTTCGCCGCTGGAAAGCGTGACGTGGGAGGCCGAGGCGCTGGTGGTGTATACCAGCGGGACGACGGGCAACCCCAAGGGCGTGGTGCTGAACCAGAAGCAGATGTTCGCGGATGCGTACGCGATTTCGGCGTGGCATGGGGTGGACGCGCACACGGTGATGATGAACGTGCTGCCGATTCACCATGTGAACGGAATCATTGTCACGCTGGTGACGCCGTGCTTCGCGGGTGCGCAGGTGGTGGTGAATCGGCGATTCCGGAGCCAGGGGTTCTGGAACAAGCTGGAGCGGCACGACGTGGCCATCGTCAGCGTGGTGCCGACGCTGTTGCAGTTCCTGATTGACGCGGATGAGGAGCTGGATGTCGAGCGAATTCCATCGTTCAGGCATTTCATCTGCGGGGCCGGGCCGCTGTCGGTGGAGTTGGCGCGGGACTTTCAGGACCAATTCGGGCTGAAAATCATGCACGGTTACGGCCTGTCGGAGACGGTTTGTTATTCGTGCTTTCTGCCGACGGACCTGGAGTGGCACGAGCACTGCGCCTGGATGTACGACCACGGCTATCCCTCCATCGGCGTGCCGGTGACGACCAACGAGATGGCGATTCACGATGCCAATGGAGAGGCACAGCCCGACGGCCGGAAGGGCGAGATCGTCATCCGCGGCCACAACGTCATGTGCGGCTATTTCAAGAATCCCGAGGCCAACGCGACGGCCTTCGCCCACGGCTGGTTCCGCAGCGGGGACGAGGGGTTCAAGCAGCGCGGCGACGACGGGCTGGATTATTTCTTCATCACCGGGCGGATCAAGGATCTGATCATCCGTGGCGGGATCAACATTTCACCGTTCGAGATCGACGAGGTGCTCAACTCCATGCCGGGCATTCGCGTGGGGCTGGCCGTCGGTTTCGAGAATCGGTACTACGGCGAGGAGGTGGGGGCGTATGTGCAGGTGCAGTCCGGCGAGACGCTGACCGAAGCGGTGGTGATCGAATATTGCCGCGAGAAACTGGGCGGCTCGAAATGCCCGAAAGTGGTGATTTTCGGAGATGACATTCCGGTGACATCGACGGGCAAATACCAGCGCGGCAAGCTCAAGCATTTGTTCGAGCAGCATAAGGATCGACAGTTCAAGTGATCTGGCGATTAGGTGATTGCCACAACCACGGAACGGAATGCAATCCCAATGCATCTAGTTTATCTCGACGAGTCAGGGAACTCAGGCAATAACCTGAACGACTCGCAACAACCGGTCTTCGTGCTATGCGCGATGATCGTACCGGAAAATCAGTGGCTGAAGCTGGAGCGGGAACTGGCCGCTGCGGTGGACAAGCATTTTCCGCGGCCGCGCCCGAACAACTTCGAGGTCCATGGTACGGAGCTGCGGACGGCCAGAGGTTTCTGCAAGGGGATGAGCGTCGGAGCTCGCGTCGCATTTCGGGATGAATGGATGGACATTGCCGCCGAAAATGGCGTGAAGCTGATCCATCGGGCCATCGATAAGAAGCGCTACCAGAAATGGCTCCACGCGACCTTTGGTACAGGCGTCGTGATCAATCCTCACGTTGCCGCCTTTGCATCAGTTGCGCGGGTCGTGGATGACTATCTGAACGCATTGCCCGGTCCACCGCTCGGCATGTTCATCTCCGACGATAACAAGGAGATCGTCGCGGACGTTGAGAAATCCATCCGTGTGCTTCGCGGCACGGAAGGCACGCTGCGATTGAGCCAAATCATCGAGAAGGGTTTCTTTATCGATTCGGCGCACAGCTTGCCGTTGCAATTGTGCGACGTGTTTGCGCTGAGCCTTCGTAAACACGAAGAGATTAAGACTGGAAAAGATGGCAAGTCGGTCGATGAATCAGGTATCAAAAGGGCCCTCAGTCTGACCTATCGCGGCATTGAATCTCAGCGGGAGGTGGACGTGATCGCCTGGCTGACGCAGCAGCACAGCTAGCGCAATAAAGAAGCGACCAGGGGATAAAACCCAGAGTCGGTCGAAACCGGCTCAATCTGGCCGCTAAGGTAAGTATATCATGATTTTTGCGCAGTGGCGACACAAAATTCCAGCGCTCACGACTTGGCAATTTGACGGAATTGGCGATTTAGCGATTGAATTCCAAGCTCGAAGCGTTTGCCAGGGCGAAACAGCCGCCCCCGCGAGGAAGCGGTGGGGGCGTGTCGGGATCGCGGTATGAAATTTCGGCCGATCAGTCTGTGACCTGCCCCCACTTTATGTACCACCTGCTATGAGAGTCGTTGTCTGATCTTCACTCCCCCGCGTGCGGTGGGGCGGGCGCAGCGCAGCGAGGGAACGGAGATCAGGACCCGGGTCTCCCGAGTCCACTCAGTTGGCAGATGAATCGCCCATCCGGTCGAGGCGCGCGTCACAATTGAAATGAGGTAGAAGGGAATCAGGACTCACGATGGCCGGCTCACCTCTCTAGTCTGGTCCGAACCTGTGGCACATCGCTGACCGCTTCCTTAAGAGGCGCGGCTCTATTTTACGGGCCTTGCGCCCCTTCAATTTGCGCAGCAGTAACGCGCCCGGGCGATTTCCGGACGGACCGGGAACTGCGTTGCGCCTGCCTTCATGCGGCCGCCATTCCGCACCCGGCCTGGGCAAATTCGAATTCACAATCTCAAAAGCGGCTCCGAGAAAGAAACTTCGCCGGTCTCGGGCACATCGTCATGTCAGGTGATGGGGCATGTTCGCCGAATTGAGAATGGCGAATCCCGCGCTGCCGCCGGATTGGGACACGGCCGCGGATGCGTACGCCTTGTGGCCGGCCTGGCAGCGTCCCATATTCGAGGTTCAAACCATGTTGACGCAAACCATGTCCATGCCAAAGCGGTGGGGTGGAAGAGTCGGCGGTTGGGGAAGCGGTTGAATCAATCGAAGCGCAACTCGCGGAAATCGGCGCGCGGCCCAAGGCGCAGCCGACCGACTGGGCCGCAAAAGCCGCGGACGTTCATCGCTGGACCAAGATCGCGATCTTCGCGGGCCTGGTGCTCATCCCGATTCCGTTCGCCATCAACTTCCTGAGAAAAATGAGCGAGCCGGGTTTCGAGGTCACGGGCGCCACCATTGGGCGTTTTGCGGCGGGCATCATGCTCGTCGGCGGATTTATTTATTATGTCTTTGGCCGCAAGCATGGGCTCAAGATTGAGCGCATTGGCTTGCGCGATACGGCTCTGCGAGAACTGGCTTCGCGGATCCGATCGCTGCGATGCGGGGATTTTTCGAAAATCACGGGCGAAAGCGTCGGCACGCTGCCCTGGCTCGCCACCGAACTGGATTACGTGGTCGAGTGCGACCTATACGGGTCGTATCGCGGGCATCAGCTGGCGCTGCTGCGTTGCACCTACGTGGTGGACACCTCGCTGACCGGCCTCGAAACCTCCGTTGGAAAAATCGCCGCCAAAGTCATGTCGCACGTTCAGCATGAAGCGGTGCGCCGCCAGCAACTCGAAGCCGTCGTCTTCTTCGAAGCGACGGAAGCGCTTCCGGACGTTTTCGCCGCCGCGCGGAAGCAGCCGCTGGTCTGGTATTTCAAACGCGCGTTTCAGGCCTTCGGTCTTGAAGTGACGACCAGCGATTCTTACTGGCTGTCCAGCAGCGACGCCGCCTGCGCTCGGAAGTTCCTCGATTCACGG
>DATMEE010000160.1:0-8514 GCA_035557035.1 Phycisphaerae bacterium | reverse complement strand
AGCCTCTTCCGATGCAACGAGATTCGGATCTTCGAACGTAGCTCGAAATGCAGCTGTCGCGATTTCAAGCGAGCCGTCGAACATGGGATCAGCAACGACCGCGTCGATCAGCATCTTCCGCGTCCACTCCCCGCCGCATTGGTCAGTAAATCCGATGACTTCAGCAGTTTGCGAGATTCGGCAATAGTTGCCCAAATCACGAATACCCCGGGTCCAGATGGAGCTATGAACCGCGCCGACAAAGGTCGGCCACTCATCGGGGATATCAGCGACAGCTTGCCCAATCGGTTGCCAGAGTGCGAGCGCTTGCGTTGAGGGAAGAGAGGGATTGAATTGACCGGACTCCTCCAGACTTGCCGCGAAATTGCCGTGCTGCTTGGATGTTGCGTCCAAGCGAACGTCTTCGAGTCTGCCAATTGTCTGCTCTATAGTTTCGCCCACAGCCACGGGACATATTGCAGTGGCGGCCAATACCATCGTGAGTCGTGCACAAAAGCGATTCCACATGTTCCTTACTCCTATTATGTAGCATTGAACTGGGCGCGAATTACCCCGCTCTTGTCCTCCGCGCCGGAGGCCAAGATGGTCGGGGGAACGATCCCCTCTTTTCTCCGCCGCGCACGCGTGATATCCCGCTTACAGACGGAGACTCAGACACAACTTCACATCACCTAAACTCGCTGGAAATCCGACGAATACCCAGCACGGTTATGTCAGTGATTATTGATTCTCCCTCATCATTAATGATCTCCTTTTCGGTAGGGTGAATCACAACTGCGATGCCAAACACTGTCACATGTCCATCCTGATTACGTTTGCCGGCCGGCCCGCCCGAGAATCCCCGATAATCTCGATCTTTTACCTCGATATACACCATGTTCGGAGGCAATTCATCGAAGGCCGAAGGGTCGAGAGCCGTGCCCTCAACGAAATTGGGCTCTTTCTTCCAAAAGTTGTCGCTCGATAGACACGTTCCGGCGAGGAAAAACCCTCCAACCAAAACCTTGTCGCCGGGAGCAATCGGCAGACTTCCATCGATCTGGTCTGGTTTGAAGCGCCTTATAGTTCCGTCGAGACGCACCCAGTCATCTTGAATGGCGCGGCCTGCGGATCGCAATCGCCGCCTATACTTTGTTGGTACTGCCATCGGCAGCTGATTCACAATGGCAGCGGGCACGCCGCCAATAACGTGTGCTGCCGTAAGGACTCTGCGGCTGTCAATCGGGAACGCGGCACCGGCTATGCGTTCTGAGCGGACAAGTAATACAGTCATCGGATATTCCGATTTTGATTGCTCGGTCTTTTCACACGATGCGGAGGCGCTGTCGTTCGACACTGTGCGTACCGGAGCGTCCCCAATGCAGGCGCAAACTAGCGTGGAGAGGCACGTCGTCGGCCAAACGCGAAACATCTTCGTTATCATCGCTATATTCATTGTGTCGGTCTCGGTGATTTCGAAGTTGGCATTCATCCGCCGCGCTTCTCTCGCTGAGCTCTTGCGGTCCACCTACATCCATTTAGGCGACGCGGGTCATTCGACACTGACACCCACATTCCAAAAGCTTCGCGTCTCAGAACGGAACTGCCTTACACTTGGCACACCCTAATCGAAGTGCTCGCGCTATGTCAATAGCCTCGAAAAAAAGTTTTGTGAAAATTCCAAGCATTGTTGTTATTATTTGTATGTCGCTGCGGCGGCACGAGCGCGCACCTTCCTCGCCTCGGAAGAATTGTCCGCTTCTCGATGCACTGCCGCGCGGGAGGCACACTCGGGCAGGTCGCCCGTGAACCGGTTTTGCGGCTCGGCGCACACGCGCACACCCGCGGGACCCGCGCCTGCCGCCCTCGCGGCCAAACACGGCCTCCCACAGGAAGACGCACGAGAAAGAAAAGTGGCTACTGAAAAATCCGGAATTTTTGAACTGTTTTTCAATCACGGGGCTCGCGGCCGACAGGGGCGTCCGGCAATACCGAGTGGCCGACCACACTCGATTATTCGGTCTTCTCTGCGCGCCGGCCCCCCCACTTCCGTGCGGGGTTCTGATATGGCCGCCCCGAAATTTCAAATACGTCGATGCACTGGTCCGCTCGCCTGCACGACACGCTGCTTTTGTTCGCTCCTTCGTTAGAACTTGACCCATGCGGCGTGCGGCTCGGAGTGCGGATGCCATGGAAAAGGGCCCGTGAGCGGATTTTGCTGCAATCGGCTGGGAAGTTGGTCGTAAAATAGGGAGAGCCTTAATCAGAGGCGGCGTTGCGCGCCTGGGAACTGGTCGCATTAAGTTTTGTAGTGATAGAATGTTACAGTCAGTCCTTGCCGTCCAGCGGACGATGGGGCCGTGACGTGATAAGAAAATGCCAAGCTTTACTTATGTAGCTCGGAGCAACGACGGGCAGACCGTCAGAGGGGTGCTGGCGGCGGACACCCAGCAGCAGGTGCTCCGCGCGCTGGACGAGCAGTCGCTGTTTCCGGTTGAGATTCAGGAAGGCGGCATCGCGAAAAGCGGCATGACGGGCCGGCGCCGGCGGGTGGGGGCGACGGGCGTCGCGGTGTTTTATTCGCAGTTTTCGGATCTGCTGCGTGCCGGCGTTCCGGCATTGCGCTCGCTCGACGTGTTGTGGAAGCAGACGTCAAACCCGGTGTTGAAGGAAATTCTCAAGGAGGTTCGGGAAGACCTTGCGAGCGGCCAGACTTTGGCGGACGCGATGGACAAGCACGCCAACGCCTTCAGCCCGCTGCACGTGGCGATGATCCGGGCGGGCGAGAAGGGCGGCTTTCTCGAAGAGGTGCTTTCGCGCATCGCGATCTTCACCGAGCGGCAGAACGAGCTGCGCAACAAGGTGATCGGATCGCTGATTTACCCGTCGATCCTGATGTTCGTCGGCGCCGGCATCGTCGTGTTTCTATTGGTCGTGGTCGTGCCCAAGGTGCGGGGATTTCTGCGCGGCGAACTGCCCATCCTGACGCAGTGGGTTTTTGCGGCGTGCGACGTGCTGCAAAAGCATGGTCTTCTGGTGGCCGGCGGGCTGGCGGCGGCGGTCATCGGCATGACACTGTTCATTCGCAGTGAGACGGGGCGGGACAAATTTGACCGGTTGCAGATGAAAATCTGGGTGCTGGGGGAGATTCTGCGGCTGGTGGCGATCTGCCGGTTCTGCCGCATTCTTGGCACGCTGCTGAACAACGGCGTGCCGATTTTGCAATCGCTGAAGATTTCGCGCGACTCGGCCGGCAACAAGATGCTGATGGAAGTGATCGAGGAATCGACCGAGCAGGTGCGGAAGGGCGCGGCGCTCTCGGGGCCGCTGGCCCGCAGCGGGCTGTTTCCGCTGGACATCGTGGACATGATCGCGGTGGGCGAGGAGAGCAATAATCTGGAGAACGTGCTGGTGACGATCGCGGACTCGTACGAGGCCCGGACGTCGCGGAAGATCGACCTGGCGGTGCGGCTGCTGGAGCCGATTTTGCTGGTGTGCATGGCGGGGGTGGTTGCGGTGATTGCGATCGCGCTTTTGCTGCCGATCCTGACGATGAGCGCGGGCGCCCGCTAATCAGGCAACGGAAAAATAGGTGGTGGCGGGTGTCGGAATTTCCTGCCACAATTCGCGCCCGGGCGTGTATACGAATGGAAGTGCTAGAATATCCGAAGGTCGCGTGCGGTTGGGCCGCGAAGAATCGGTTTTTTTGAGGAGAATTGCGATGGTGTCCGCGACGAGCACGAAGGTTGTACGAATCCGAAGTCGGCGGGTCCGAAAAGGATTTACCCTTCTTGAAATCCTGTTGGTGGTTGGGTTGCTGGCTTTGCTGGCGGCGTTCGTCGTGCCCGCGCTCGTGGGACAGGCCGAGGGGGCCAAGCTCGACCTGGCGAGAGCCGCGATCGGACCGAATGGCCCGCTGTCGGGTGCGATTAACCTCTATAAGTTCAACACCGGCCAGTATCCTTCCGACCTAAAGTATCTCTACGAAGAACCGCCAGATGACGACCTCAAGAAAAAGTGGAAGCAGGGCATCCAGGACCCGGGTGGATTGAAGGATCCATGGGACCGCGATTATCAGTTCCGCGCCCCCGGCGAGAAGAACCAGAAATCCTTCGACCTCTGGAGCATGGGGCCGGATGGGCTGGACGGCACCGAGGACGACATCACTAATTGGAAGCGGGACACGGACTAAGACGGTCGGGGGCGGATCATGCACGGTGTCGACCCGGTACGCTTGAGTGGCTCCGTCATGTCACCCCTCCTTTCAGCAATATCTGCACCCGTAGGTTCCAGCGCGCCGGGACCTACGCGATCCCGTTCGCCCTCGCCAGCGCTTCGGGCTTTGAATGGGCGGAGCGATTTCAGGCTTCGACGCGGATTTACGCTTCTTGAAATTGTGGTCGTGCTTGGGCTATTGGTTCTCATGTTGGCCCTCGCCTGGCCCATGCTGCAAAATCAGATCGCGGCGTCGGCCATGCCGGAGTCGGCCGCGCGCATGCGCGACACGCTTTTCCTCGTGCGGTCTTACGCGATGATTGAGAATCGCCGGGTGCGCATTCGCTTTGCGCCGGAAGAACAATTTCCATCGATCGAAATTGAGCGCGACCCCATTGAGCATCCGGGCGAATGGGAGGCAGTGGACGAAGCGTGGGTGCGGGAGCCGATTCTGCTCGGCGACGTGCAGGTGCATTCGATCGAGGCGGGCCGGCCGATCTATCTCGAACCGATCTCTTTTGACGAGAGCACCGATCAGGCCGAGGAAGATCTCGAAGAGGAGCAGGAGGACGAGCTTGAGGGCGGCGAGGACGAGACCACGGGCTTTGATGCCACCGCGCCGTCCATCACGATGATGAACGAAGAGATCGAGCTGGACGAGCATCGGCCGATGATCATTTACGAGTCCGACGGTTCCACCGACTGGGCGACGATGAGATTGACGGAAGTTCCGCTCGAAAAGGAATTGACCGAAGAGGACAACCAGTTGTGGGTGGTTCTGGATGGCCGCACGGGGCTGGCGTACATCCGCGAGCAGGTGACGGAAGAGCAGTTGGCGGACGAGGAGTTTTACATCAAGCGGGAGAATCTGGAATTTCCCGACGACACGAGTGCCGATGATCTGGCGTTCGGAGTTCAGGAGGAGGGCGAGGAGTCGGGCGGACCGGCTGGGGGCTTCGGCGGGGGGGGCGGATTGCAGGGGGGCCTGCAGGGAGCGGGCGGAATGCCAAGCCTCGGAGCGATTCAAAGCGGGATGGATGGGCTCGCGGGTGAAGTGGACATTCCGGGGCGAAACAATGCGGGCGGCCGGGGTCCAAATCCGGGGGATTTGGGCGCAGAGGACCGAGGCGGGCCTCGCACGGATGGCGATGTCAAGGATGGGTCGCGGAATCCGCGCAGCGATCAGAACGATCTCGGCGACGACATGGACGGTTCCGATCTGTCGAAGGACGAGCGCGAGAACATCGACGAGGCGCTGAACAACGACAACCGGAACGCGGGCGACCAGAAGCCGGATGATCCGTCGAATGGCAACGCCAATACGAATGCGAACGCAAATATAAACGCGAACAACAATTCAAACGCGAATCAGAACGCAAACTCAAATTCAAATTCAAATACGAATAATAATCTCAACGGCAATTCAAAGGGCTGACGCTTTCCGCCCGTCCCTGCCCGCGGAAATGCAAGAATTCGTCAACCCGAGGTTTACGGCGGCTTCGCCTCATTCACCTCTGGCGCCCTTCGCGCGCCCTCCGGGCGAAATGACTACGCGCTGGCGGGGCGCTCCGAAAGGATATCGAGTATTTCGGTCGCGGAGGTCGCGCGGCGGAGGCGCTCGCGCGCCGGGGCATCGCCGGCCAGTCGGGCCAATTGTGCGAGAAGCGCGAGCTGGATTTCGGGTTGGTCCGTCGGCGTGACCAGCAGGAACACGAGCGTGACGAGCTCGGCGGCGTGCGGAGAGAAGATGATCCCGTCGGAAGAACGACCGAGCACCGCGAAAGGGACCTTCAGATTCGGACATCGCGCGTGCGGGATGGCGACGCCGACGCCGAGATCGGTCGAGAACTCGTCCTCCCGGGTAAGTGCCATTGATACGACATCATCGGAGCTTAGGTTTGGGGGCAGCCGATCGGGGGGGATGACGGCGGCCAGTTCGCGAATGGCCTGCTCACGCGTAGCCGAGATTAGATTCAAGACGATTCCGCCATTCCTGATTGCCTCGTGCAAGGACACGTGGGCTTCGTGAGGATATTCGTCCTCAATGCGCCCGACGACCTGCTCGATGATGTCTTCCAGCGTGATCAGGCCCACGGGACGATCGGCGTCTCCGACGAGATATACAGTGGCCGCCTCCGCCTGCATTCTGGCAAGTGCCGATTCGACGTCATCGTCCGGGCGAATCGAGCCCAGGGGCCTCACCAGGCGGGTCCAATCATCGCTCGCGGGCTGGGAGATCAGATCTTTCACGAGCAGATAGCCAGTGACGCGGCCGGTGTGGGGCTGCACCACGGGCCAGCGCGAATAGCGTTCCTGCGCGAGTTGGGCGAGGACTTCGGTGCGGCTGTAGGATTCAAGCAGCCGGCGCACGCGTGTCCATGGAACCATGACGGTCTGGGCGCGCAGGGCGCGGATGTTGGTGATGTTCTCCATGATGAGCTGAAGGCGCAGGTCGCGAACCTTCAGTTCGACGGCTTCACGACGGACGCCGGCGTCGGCCAGCACGAGCCGGGCGAGGCCGACGGCCGCTTCGGCTTCCTCAAACACGGCGGCGGTGGCGCCGACGCGCTCGAGGTCCTCGCGTTCGCGGAGATAGCGGGCGCGGACGAAAATGCGGGCCTTGGGATTCAGATTTCGGGCGGCGGCGACGACGGCGGCGCGATCGGCGGAATGCGGCAAGGTGAGAATCAGGTGTGACGCCTTCCGAACGCCCGCGCCTTCCAGGATGCTCTCGTGCGACGCATCGCCAAAGATGGCGGTCTGGCCCTGCCCGTTCAGCGACGAAACCGTGTCGAGATTCATGTCCACTACGACGGTCTTGACGTGGGCCTCCTGCAGGATGCGATGCACCGAGCGTCCCACCGGGCCGAAACCGACGACGACGGCGAGCCGCTGCCCTTCGGCAGCGTGGCGGCTGATCTCTTCGGTCGCGGCCAGGTTTGTGGCGGCGGCGCGGCGCTCGGCGCGCCCGTTCAGCAGGCTCCAGAGGCGCGGATGACGGCGCAGCCAGTTTTCGATCGAAGGCAGCAGGCGGAAGAGGCCGGGATTCAGGGTGATGGAGATGATGGCGCAGGCGACGAGCAGGCTGTGCCCTTCCGGGGGCATCAAGCCGTGCTGGCCGGCCAGCTCCGAGAGAATGAAGGAGAACTCACCGATCTGAGCAAGCCCGAGTGCCACAGTGAGGGCAGTACGCGTGGAGTGGCCCAGCAGGGCGACAATGACAAGGGCCGAAAGCGGCTTGGCGATCAGGATGATTCCGAGCGCGGCGAGCGTCATGAGCGGCTCAACCAGGAGAAATGCCGGGTCGAACAGCATCCCCACGGCGACGAAGAAGAGGACGGCAAAGGCGTCGCGCATGGGCAGGGCGTCGGCGGCCGCCTGGTGGCTGACGGGAGACTGTGCCACGACCATGCCCGCGAGGAACGCCCCCAGTGCCATGGACGCGCCGAAAAAGAAATACGAACCGGCGGCGATGGCGATTGAAAAGACCAGGACGGTCAGCGTGAAAAGTTCGCGCGAGCGAAGCCGGGTCACTTGCACCAGCACCCAGGGAACCACGCGCGAGCCGCCGTACATGACGATCACCACCAGCGTGCCGAGCTTGAGCAGCGCTATTCCCAGGGCGGTCCAAAACGGCGCCGCCGCAGCGGCACCCGCGGGCGCGGCCGCTGAAACGGCCGCCGCGGCATCGCTTCCGCCGGTCGCGCCAAGCACCGGAATCAACACCAGCAGCAGAACGGTGAAGATGTCCTCGACGATGAGCCAGCCGACAGCCACGTGCCCCGGGGTGGAATTCAGGGCATCGGCGTCCATCAACACCCGCATGAGCACGACGGTGCTGGCGACGGCCATGGCCATTCCGAGCACGGCGCTGGTTTTGAGCGGCATGCCAAACGCCGTAAATACGATGATCGCCAGCACGGTTGCGACCAGGGATTGGCCGATGGCGCCGGGCAGGGCGATTCCTTTCACGGCCCACAGGTCTTTGAGATGAAAATGAAGACCCACGCCGAACATCAGCAAAATAACCCCGACTTCGGCAAGCTGGCTGGCGACTTCGAGATTGCCGACAAACCCGGGCGAATGGGGGCCGATGATGTAGCCACCGAGGATGTAGCCCACAATGGGGGAAAGGCCCAGCCGCTGGGTCAGCAGGCCCAAGAGCCAGGCGGCGGTAAAGCCGGCGGCGACGGTGGTGATCAGGGACATGTCGTGCATATCAGGCGAACCTTATACCACGCACCGAAGGGACGGCAGAGCGGCGGTCGGCGAGCGTCTGTTCGCCCCGATAAACGGTCTGCTCTATCCTTAAATATGACA
>DATMEE010000159.1:0-9260 GCA_035557035.1 Phycisphaerae bacterium | reverse complement strand
AGAATCGCTGCCCGGCGGCGACGCCGTCCTGGTCGTTCATGGGACCGATACGTTGGCGCTCACGGGCGAACACCTTCAGAAGAATCTGCCGGTTCTCGACAAGCCGGTCGTACTGACCGGGGCCATGCGGCCATACGAGTTTCGCGACAGCGATGCCTCTCAGAATCTGACTGAAGCCCTGCTCGCGTGTCGTCTGCTGCCGGCAGGGGTCTATGTCGCCATGCACAGTCAGGTGCTTCGGTTCCCGGGTGTGACCAAGGATCGCTCTCGGATGACGTTCGTTGGAGGCGGCGAGAGGGGTGTCGTTGGTCCTTAGTCGCGGGTTGCTTGTTTTTTGGCCCGTTATCGATCCGTGGCATGCACTGCGACGCCGGTTGGGCAGTTTTCCCAATTCCGACATGGCGGAGCATCAAATAACCGCACCTTGTCTTTGGTTATCAGGCTTGGAATTCGTCGATCCTTTCGATTATCATGAAGCCTAGAATCGCGAGGGGAAACGCGGGGAATCCGAAGTCCCTTTCGCGGTGAAGTTGCACGGAATTTCCATTCTCAGTTGCGAGCGGCTACATGAGCCTTAAGCGATTTGTTGCGGAGCAGCTCGGTCTGACCGCGTCCGCGCCATCGGCGGATTCGGTGCTGTCGCGCCGAAAGATGCTCCTGGGCGGAGCTGCTGCGTTTGCCGCCGTCTCCGCCCGCCCGCCGCAAGCACGGGCCGTTCCGCCGGGGTCGGCGAATCGATTTCTCGTCGACCGTATCACGTTCGGGTGGACGCCGGAGGAACAGAACCAGGCGGACAGCCTCGGGTACCACGAATACCTGGAGCGCCAGCTTGATTATCACTCCATCGATGATTCGGCGATGGAGGCGCGGCTCGAATCCTATGAAATGCTCGACTATATCCCGTATCACATGCACAATCTCGTGAACGTGTCGGTGGCTTACCGCCAGCTTTACGAAGCGACGATTCTGCGTGCGGTGCAGAGCAAACGCCAGCTCTACCAGCGGATGGTCGAGTTCTGGACCGATCATTTCAACATCAATCTTTTCAGCGGCGAATGCGCCTGGATCAAGAACTGGGACGACAAGAATGTCATCCGCGTTCATGCCCTGGGCAGTTTTCGCGAGCTGCTTTCGGCGTCGATGCACAGCGCCTGCATGCTGCACTATCTCAACAACGAATTAAGCGTGTGGTGGGGCCCGAATGAGAATTACGCCCGCGAACTGATGGAACTGCACACACTTGGCGTGGACGGCGGTTACACCCAGCAGGATGTCGTCGAGGTGGCCAGATGCCTGACTGGCTGGGATTTTCACCGGCCTGACAATTACGACCGGCAGATGTTTCGATTTGCAGCCAACCATCACGATTTTGACGCGAAAACGGTGCTGGGCCACGCCATCCCGGCCGGCCAGGGGATCGAAGACGGCGAGATGGTGTGCGATATTCTTGCCAGTCATCCCAGCACGGCACGGTACCTCGCCACCAAGCTCTGCAGGAAATTCTGGAGCGAAAATCCGCCGGTGACGCTCATTGACGCCGTGACTGCAACGTACACCGCGACGGACGGCGATATCAAAGCGATGCTCCGCACACTTTTCACGACGCTGGATCCGTCGCTGGCCGGACCGAAGTTCAAGCGGCCCTTTCATCTGGTTGTCTCGGCCCTGCGGGCGACAAAGGCCAGCTACGAAACCACCGGCGCGGAACCGTCGGTGGCCCTGTTCAATCGTCTGGCGAACATGGGTCACCTGCCGTTCAACTGGGCGCCGCCTGATGGATACCCTGACCGTGCCGATTTCTGGGTGGGCTCGCCGCTCACCCGGTGGAATTTTGCGGCTCGGCTGGTGAACGGAAACATCACCTATTTGAGCGTCGATCCGGCCGCGTTTTTTGCCACGGCCGCGACCGCCGATCAACTGATGGGCCAGATTCAGGCGAAGCTCTTCGGTGGACGGCTGACGGCGGAGGAGCGGAACCTGATTCGAGATTATCTTGCGACCGACCCGGCGTCGCCGTCGATTCGGTTGGAGGCCATTGGGCTGGCGCTCGCGGCGCCCTCGTTCCAGTGGTATTGATCCGGCAAGGTCGCCAAGCCCGCCGGAGTCAGAGGCATTTATGAGCGTGCACGACAGTCAGAGCTGTTCCGAGTACCTCCAGCTTTCGCGGCGCCAGTTTCTGGCCGCAAGTGGAGGGACGGCGCTAGCGCTGGGAATGCCCGCGTGGCTGCCGAGCGTCGCCTACGCGGAGGATGATTGCTCCGATCGGGACGTGATCGTGACCGTGTTTCTGCGCGGGGCTGCCGATGGTTTGACACTCTGCGTCCCCCATGCCGACGACCTTTACTACACGGCGCGGCCGACTTTGAACATACCGCGGCCTGATGCGAGCGGCACTTTCAGGGCGGTCGATCTGGATGGCTTTTTTGGATTGCCGCCGCAGCTTGCTCCGCTGCTGCCCGCCTACCAGAATGGCGATTTGCTGCTCGTTCACGCCTGCGGCTCCACCGACCCGACGCGATCCCACTTCGACGCTCAGCGTTACATGGAAATCGGCAAGCCAGGCGATGTCGGCCTGTTTACCGGCTGGCTTGGGAGGCATCTTGCGACGTCGCCTCCGTTTGTGGAAAACTCACTATTGCGCGCGATCGGCATCGGCTATGGGCTCCAGCGCGCTCTGGAATCGGGCCCGCAGACCATCTCCATTCCCGATCTCGATACTCACACGCTTTCTGGATCTATGGCAACAGTTGCAGCCAGGCGCACGGTGATTTCCGCGATGCACGCCCTTCAGGGCGACGCGCTGAGCGCCGCGGCCACGACCGCACAACAAACGATCGATCTTCTCGGCACGATCGACTTCGCCGGCTATGTCCCGGAGGACGGGGCGAGTTACGGAACCGACGGTCTCAGCTTGGCCCTCAAGTCGACCGCCGCGCTGATTAAGGCAGAGGTCGGCGTCGAGGCCGTGGCCATTGATGTGGGCGGCTGGGATAATCATGTCAATCAGGGTGTCGTGATCGGCGGGGCGATGAGCAATAACATGACGCGGCTGGCCACCGGACTGGCTGCGTTTCATGCCGATCTTTTCAGCGGCTTGCGCCGAAATGTGACGCTCGTGGTGATGAGCGAGTTTGGCCGGCGACTCCTGCAAAACGGCAGCCTGGGCACGGATCATGGGCACGGAAACGTGATGTTTCTGATGGGGCCCGGAGTCGACGGCGGCCGGGTGCTCGCCAACTGGCCTGGCTTGGATGAGACTGAGCTTTTTGAAGGACGCGATCTTGCGGTCACGACCGATTTCCGCGACGTGCTTGCTGAGATCGTGTCGCTTCGGCTGGGCAATCCGAGTCTGGACGTGGTCTTTCCGGGTTACACGCCAACCTTCCGCGGCGTGACTCGATCCTGTGAGCCCGGCGGGGGTGATCTGAATTGCGACGGAATTCTGACGTACGAAGATTCGGGTGCGATGGCGCAATTGCTGACGGATCGCGAGGCGTTCGAAGTCGCCCACCCGGATTGCCCTGAGTCTGAAGCCGATCTAAATGCCGACGGCCAGATCAACGGTCTGGATATTCAGGAATTCGTGCGGCGGGTCGCGCCGTAACCTCCCCGATGCACATTGTGCCAAGCCGTCGATTCAGTTACAGCCCGACCAAAAGCTGTGCAAACAATTCACTGTCTTCAACATCGACGTCACCATCCTCATCGAAGTCGGCTGCGCATAGCTCGGGCTGCGAAGGCGCCGCCGCGATGACGATTTCAGCAAACCGCTGCACGTCTCGTCCGTCGAAAGATTGATCGCCGTTGACGTCGCCAAAGGCGAGGATGGGGCACGGATCGCAGGCGTCGCCATCACCATCGCCGTCGGTGTCGGTCTGATCCGGATTGAAGAGGCCGGGGCAATTGTCGCAGCCGTCGGGCGTCCCATCCGCGTCATCGTCCAGGTTGGGGCAGCCGGCTGCATCCACGCTGGTCACGCAGGAGGGGGTTCCCGGGCACATGTCATGATCGTGGCCCACGCCGTCGCCGTCGACATCGACCGTCGAGCATCCCTCGAAATCGACTGGATGATCGGGAGGCGTGGTGGTGCAGACGTCATCGAAATCCGGAACGCCGTCAGCGTCGGCATCGGCCGCGGCCGCGATGGATAATCCGTCGAAGAACGCGGTGTCGTCGCCGCCGCCGTCGATGTGGATGATATCCACGTCGTATACCGTCGTGCCGGCCTGTGGCGTAAAGGGCATGTCGATCGCCACGGCCTGATCGTCGACGATCAGCATTGCATTTCGCCGGCTGGCCGCGAAGTCAAGATTCAGCCGAAAATGATGCCATTCGTTGCGGGTGACCGTAAAGCCCGTATCTACCAGATTCGAGCCGTCCCAAATGACGACCTGATCGGCCGCGTTCACGCCGGCCGCGGTGAATCGCCGCGAAAAAAGCGGACTGTCATCGTAGATGTCGATGCCCCACAGGGTGCTGTTTGAGAAATCTCCACCTGATAGATAGCTCGACCACGTGACTTGAAGAATGGGGGCAGTTGCGGGGTTTGGAGTGAAATCAAGAATCTGGTAGTACCACGCCGTGGTGAACGCGACGTCCGCGTTCAGTTCCAGGGAAGCCGCGCCATCGAGTGACAAGAGGGTCTGCACGATGGCACGTCCGGCGGTGGGTGGATCATCAGTGGATTGCCAGCCATCCTGCCCGGCAAGATTTCCGGCTGCGTATTCGGGCGCTTCGAATCCGCTTGAAAAGAGGGTCTGACCGCGCGCGGACCCGGTCGAAGCTAACAGCAGGAGCGCGAAAACGGCGCTGGTTTTCCGCATCAAGACACCTTCTAGAGGACTGATTTCGATTCCCCACCACAGGTAAGGGGTGTGACTATTCTATGCGAGTCACGGCTCACAATGAAAACCGCGGCCTCATCGCATTTTGCGATATTTTTTTGACGCTTCTGGGTGTCCGAGTCATTTTGATAGGCCAGCTCAGAGACACGGGGTCCCATCAAAGATATAAATCGTTTCAGCCCATGGACTTAATGGCTTGGAAAGTTCAGTCAGTCCACTGCGATTCAGACGATCGTTCGGACCGTGCGCGTCTAGCAAGCCGAATGCCACAGGAGCGGAATTACATGAAATCTTCAGAATTTATGTTGCAAGAAAATCCGGACGCATTATCATCTCTCGATTCTCCGCATCGTGCGCGGAACTAGGTCGATCCGGTGGGACTAATCGGCTTCCTAATAGATGGCGCACGTTGTGGCCGGTCCCGTGTAAGAAGAGTAACCCTTTGCACTAGACAAGTCGTTGACGGGTGCTTGAGCAGCGGTGTCTTTTTTTGTTAAAGGACACACCCTGTCGTGACGCGGGCATGGCACGAAATGCGGATGAATCTCTGTTCAAACCATTTGCGCCATTTCCACCGCCCGCAAGTCCGGCGGACCCGACGCGCCGTGCATCCCTGACATTCATCCCGGAACTCCGCAGTCCGACCGAATCGGTTTGATGCGCGGCGATTCTTTTTCGTTGAGAGGTTGGCGGCATGATCGTTCCGACGCACGTTCGAAATTTCAGCAAACTCGGCGACGCGATGGCCACGCCAGACCTGATCGAGATTCAGGTCGGCTCCTACAAGCGATTGCTTCAGGAGGATGCGGCGTCGAATAAGCGAACGCCGACGGGTCTCGAGGGCCTCATGCGCGAGGTCTTCCCGATTCAGAGCTACGATGAGAACATCAGTCTCGACTACTTGGATTACACGCTCGGCAAGGCGCGCTACACGCCCGACGAATGCCGGCAGCTTCGCCTGACCTACGGCATGCCGCTGCGCGTCCGCCTTCGCCTCACCCGCAAGGACAAGGACGAGATTTTCGAGGACCGCGTCTATCTTGGTGAGCTTCCGATCATGATCGGCGGCGGCGAATTCATCATCAACGGCGCCGAGCGCGTCATCGTTTCACAGCTTCACCGGTCGCCCGGCGTCGACTTCATCAAGGAAGTGCTCGAAGCCGATCGCCCGCTGCACGCCTGCCGCATCATTCCCGAGCGCGGAAGCTGGATTGAGGTGAACATCACCCGCAAGGACGTGCTGGCGGTTCGTATCGACCAATCCAGCAAGATTCCCGCGACGTGTTTTCTGCGGGCGATGGATCCTGCCTACGGCACGGACGAGGCGATCATCCGCACCTTTTACGAAACCAAGACGATCCGCGCCGCCAATCTCCGCCCGGATATGTACGTGGTATCCGACGTCTGGGCCGATGAAGCCGATCAGGCCGAAGGTGAACCGCTGGTTCGCGCGGGCAACCAGATTGGCGACGCTGTCGAGCGCATCCAGGCCACCAGCCATAAGCAGCTCGAAGTCATCGAGACGGTGCTCGATCCGCTGGTGCTCAACACGTTGGCCGAAGACGCCAGCCGCACGCATGAAGACGCCCTGATGCGCATCTACAAGAGCCTGCGTCCCGGCAATCCGGCGCAGCTCGATAAGGCGGTCAAGCTCTTCCATGAAAAGTTCTACGATGAGAATCGCTATCGGCTGGGGAAGGTCGGGCGGTTCCGAATCAATCGCAAGTTCGGTCTCTCGATTCCCACGGCGCTCAACACGCTGACGGCCAGCGATTTCATTGCCTGTCTGAAGTATCTGATGGACCTGCGCAGCCAGAACCGCGTCGGGTTCTCGGTCCCGCAGCGCATGCCCTTCGAGCTGGCGATCCACCGATGGACCAAGGAGCTGGCCGAACAGTTGAAGGCGTATCGGGCAAGCCGCGAGCCCGTGAAGGATCCGAAGGAAGACACTCTGCTGGGTGAGTTCGGAGCGCTGAAGGAGGGTCGCAAGAAGCTGTCGCCGATCGACGCGGTCAAAGAGCTGCAGCGGCAGTTGCAGGCGATCTCCGACGTGCCGACGGAATGGTTCCCTCCGACGACGATCGACCTGGCCGTGATGCGCCCGCTGTTGGGCAGGACTCGACAAGATCGCGACAACGAAGTCACGCGAGCCGCGAAGGATTTCGTCGTCGCGACGATTCGCACGCGGGCAGCGCGGCTGCTCGAAGGCATCGAGCGATATCTCGCAGCCCATCAGGAAAACGCCGAGACGGCGCAGCTTGAGTTCATGAATTACTATCCGCGCCCGTCACTCATCTATCTTTTCGACGAAGCGGCGGCAAAGAAGCAATCGACTGCGGCGGAAAAGGCGATTCATTCGGAATGGGGCGATCTATTCGGCGCTTCGTCGAAGAATATCGCCTTCGGGTCGATCGAAGACCTCGCCTCCATCTTGAAGCACAAATCGGACGGGGAGTCCGTCGCCGGCAACGTCCACGAGTATGCATGGAAGCAGACGCGCGTCATGGTCACCGAGGATGACATCGATCATCTCGGCAACCGCCGTCTGCGCACGATCGACGAGCTGGCCTGCGACGAGATTCGCAAGGGCTTCCTGAAACTACGCCGCACCGTGCAGGAGCGGATGAGCATGAAGGACCCGGATCAGCTCGGGAAAATCGCCGAGCTGGTCAACTCGAAGGCGGTGTCGGGGGCGATCGATTATTTCTTCGGCCGCGGTGAGTTGTCGCAGGTCGTCGACCAGACGAACCCTCTCAGCCAGCTTACGCACGAGCGCCGCCTTTCGGCCCTGGGTCCCGGAGGCTTGAACCGCAAGCGGGCCGGATTCGAAGTGCGCGACGTTCACATTTCGCACTACGGCCGAATCTGTCCGATTGAAACGCCCGAAGGCACGAACATCGGTCTGATCGCGTCGCTGAGCATCTATTCGACGGTGGACGAATACGGTTTTCTCATCACGCCTTATCGTCGCGTGGAGAAGGGCGGCAAGGTCGACGTCAATACGGAGTTTCTGCGGGCCGACGAGGAGATGAAGTCGGTGCTTGCGCCGCCAGACGCCGTCGACCCCAAGACGCACAAGGTCCTGGGAGATCACATCGTCGCCCGCGTGCGCGGCGATCTGTCGATGGTTGATTCATCGGAGATCGAGTACGTCGATATCTCTCCGAAGCAGACGGTCGGCGTGTCGGCGGCCCTGATTCCTTTTCTCGAGCACGACGACGCCAACCGCGCCTTGATGGGTTCCAACATGCAGCGGCAGGCCGTTCCCCTGCTCGTGACGGAGCCGCCGGTGGTCGGCACCGGCATGGAGCGCATCGTCGCTCAGAACAGCGGGATGGTCATCCGCGCCGAAAAGGACGGCAAGGTGAGCTTCGTCGATGGGGAGCGCATCGTCCTCGACAGCACCGAGGAATATCTTCTGCGCAAGTTCCAGGGCCTGAATGAGCGGACCTGCCTGAATCAGAAGCCCCTGGTGAAGATGGGTCAGAAGGTCAAGCGCGGCGAAATCATCGCCGATGGGCCTGCGTGTAAGAACGGCGAGCTGGCGCTGGGGCGCAATTTGCTCGTCGGGTTCATGACCTACGACGGATACAACTTCGAGGATGCGATTCTCATCTCGGAGCGTCTCGTGCAGGACGACGTATTCACCTCGATTCATATCGAGGAGTATGACGTCGAAATCCGCGAGACGAAACTTGGCAAGGAAGAGTTCACGCGCGACATCCCCAACGTCTCGGAGCGGGCACTTCGCAGTCTGGATGAAGACGGGGTTGTCCGCGTCGGAACCGAAGTAAAAACGAACGATATCCTCGTCGGAAAAGTCTCGCCCAAGAGCAAGAGTGAACTTTCGCCCGAGGAAAAGCTGCTGCACGCGATTTTCGGGCGCGCAGGCGAGGACGTGAAGAACGATTCGCTCGAGGTGCCCGCGGGCGTTTCGGGCATCGTGATCGACACGAAGCGCTTCAGCCGCCGCACCGGCATGTCCGAGGATCAGAAGCAGCAGCTGCAGAAGCGCATCAAGGAATACAAGGGACAGATCAATGCCCGGGCCATCGCCCTCTTCCGCCGCATGGTGGAGGAAATGGAAGAGGTGGCGGGACAGCCGATCATCGACCCGAACACCAAGCAGGTCGTCGGCCGCAGCGACATTCCCGACGTCATCATGGAGCAGATCGGCGAGCCGAATAACTGGGCGTTCGATCCGAAGTGGGTCAAGCCGGTCGCCAAGCGTGATGAGGTGCAGCCGATTTACGACCGCTATTGGCCGCGCATCGTCGAACAGATCGAAGAGCGCGAGCGGAAGGTCGCTCAGCTAAAACGCGGCGACGAGCTGCCCTCGGGCGTGCTCGAAATGGTGAAGGTGTACATCGCCACGAAGCGCCGTTTGTCCGTCGGCGACAAGATGGCGGGGCGTCA
>DATMEE010000158.1:0-14097 GCA_035557035.1 Phycisphaerae bacterium | reverse complement strand
TCCTGGCCGCGGACGGGCGATTGCACATTACCGACTTCGGCTTGGCGAGGCTGATCGACGAACCCAGCATGACGCATTCGGGCGAGATGCTTGGCACGCCAGCCTACATGTCGCCCGAGCAGATTGATGCCGAGAGCGGCGGGGTCGACCACCGCACGGATATCTATTCGCTTGGCGTGACGCTTTATGAGCTGCTGACCGGACGACGGCCGTTCGAGGCCCCGACGCGCGACCAGATTCTGGCGCGGATTCGGCAGCGCGAACCGCGCGCTCCGCGGAAGATCAATCCGCTCGTGCCGATCGATCTTGAAACGATCTGCCTGCGGGCGATGGAGAAGGATCCGCGCCGACGGTATCAAAACGCCGGAGCGATGCGGGACGATCTTGTCCGCTATGCGGACCATCGGCCGATCGTTTCACGCCGGGTCAGGGCGGCTGAGAGGGCGTTCAAATGGGTGCGCCGGCATCCGGCGATGACGACGATCACGTCTCTCTCGATCGCGTTGACGGTGGTGGCAGTGCTATGGTCGCGGCAGGCATCGGCATCGCGCCGGGAAAAGGCCGACTCGCTGGTGGCGAAGGCGATTGAGTTGCTCACGTACGATAACTATCGGGACTGGGAGCAGGCTCGCGGCTACCTAACGGTGGCCGAAAAGCTGGACCCGGAACCCGCCCGTCTCGCCGTGGCCGAGGGCATGTGCCACCTGGTTGGTAATCCAAAACTGGCGATCGAACATTTTCACCGGGCCATTGAGCTGGAACCCTCGAACATTCGCGTGATGTATCTGCTCGGCTGGGCATGCCGCGCCGATCAGCAGCTTTCGGCCTTTCGGGAATGGGTCGCGAAGGCCGATGCCGCCAGCGGCCCCGGCAGCGATGCGGTCGCGCACTTCTTTCGCGGCCAAGCGCTGGTGCGGCTCGACCCGTTGGAGGCCACGAAGAATTACCGCACCGCCGAGCGGCTGAGCGATTCGTTCTATCAAGTCAAACTGCACCTGGCCCGCGCCTTGAATCATGAAATGTATCACCGGCGCACGCTGGAGAACTTTGGCGAGATCAAGCGCACGCTCGAAGCCGCGTGCATTTTGCGCCAGAAGGCCGCGTATCCGCGCTACCTTCTTTCTCTCGCATCCCGTCTCGCGGGGGAGATCTATCGCGATTTGGGCAATGCTGCGCTGGCCCGGGTGAACTTCGACGCGGCGCTGCAAAGCGCGCTCGATGCGCAGCGCGTCGAGCCGGACAGCCCGCAAAGCCATACGTGCGAGGCCGAATACTGGGAATCGCAAGGCGACCTTGTACGAGCGCTGGGCGCGCGCGATCGCGGCGCCGAGCACTGTAAGTCGGCGCTCGATCGGCTGGAGCTGCACGAGTATCGCTGGCGTTTGTGCTACTGGCTTGGCCAGCATGACCGGGCGATGAGCGATCTGTCGGAACTCGTGAAACTCTGCTCGCCGACGGACCCGAAACTTAAATGGCACCTGCATCTCTTCCCCGCTCTGATTCTCGCCGACATGGGCCGAATCGACGAGTCGATCGCGAAAGCCCGCCTCCTCGCGAGTGAGAGTCCAGGTGAATTCCGTGCGATTGTTTCGGCGGCCGCGCTTCTCCGGACACACGGAGCATCGGACGAGGCCGACCAACTCGTGCGCGACGCCCGCCGGAAATGGGAAGCCTCGCAAAATAAGTCTCCCGCCGGGCAAGCGCGACAACGCCTTCTGCTGCTCGATTTCTTTGAAGGGCATCGGACGTGGGGCGAGTTGACGGCTGAAATCGCCAAGGACAGCTCTCTCGAAGCACTTATGCCGAAGGCCCACTTCACCGCAGGATGCCGGGCCCTGGCGGAGGGTGATCGGGAACTGGCCGCGTCCTGCTTTCGGGCCTGCGAAATAACCTACGATTTCGACGATTATTGCTACGCTGGCCGAGTCTTCGCGGTACGCCTCCAGGGCGATTCGACGTGGCCGAATTGGCTGGCCCGGCACTAACGCACCTCTCTCAGGAAAATTCTGAGCATATTTTTGGATTTTTCAGTAGCCACTTTCGGTTCTGTTCCGTCTTCTCCTGGGCAGAACCTGTAAGGTAGGAGGATGTGAATTCACGCGTTCTCCTCTCATTTCCAGTAGACGGGCGATCCTGTCAAAACAGTTGAAGCTGCCCTAGGAGGCTGAAAATGCCACGTTTCGCGATTTGTCGAATGAAAATCACCCTGTTGATTGTCGTAATCCTGGCGACCGCGGCCACGAGACTGGTCACGGCCCAGCCCCCGCACGCGCTTGATCCGCTGCCGAACCCGCTTTACTCGGTGGACGTTGACTCTCCCACCTTGCAAGGTGCGCTGGCCGCCGCTGACGTCCTTAATAAGCCCGGTCCGCTCGCATTGATAGAAAGCGAGAACCTGGGCTTGGCCGATTCGCTCGATGATCTCGACGGATTGTCGCGAAGCCGATTCGATATGCTGGAGGATGCATCGTTCGCCATTTTGTTCAGCGTCGATCGGGCCTCCGTCGGCAGCGCCGATCCCGATGCCGCCCTGGTCGCCCTGAATCGCCCTTTCAACGTCAGGAATCAGGCTACGCTGGGTCAGGCCGCGGCCGATCTCTTTGTGACCACGAAGATTTTCACCTTCGCCGGCAGCACCACGACCAACGGCAACAATACCTCGGTGATCAATCAGGGCGATACCGGCGGCGTCGATTACGACCTGCTTCCTGAACGGGCGCCCTCGCAGGACGCGACCGAGGACGACGAAGACGATACCGACGCCATTTTCCTGGAGGCATCGGGCGATCCCCAGGCGGGCGTTTATTTTTCCTCCTCGCGCGAAAGTCCTTCTCTCGATGAACTGCCGGGGAGTGCCAGCGGCGCGAATGTCTACCATGACCCGAATCCGGCATCCGCAGGGAGCGAGACGGTCTACGTCGACGCCGCGGAACTCGGCCTCGCCACCGGCCAGACCGGCGACGACATCGACGGACTGATCATCGTTGATGACGGCGACGCGGCATTCGACGCGAACGTGGACTATGTCCTCTTTACGCTCACGCGGAATTCGCCGTCTCTCGGGACGGAGTACAGTCCCGCGGACATTTTCATCTCCACCGGCGGCGAAGCGTTCACCGTCTGGATCAAGGCAGGCGACCTCGGGCTGGCCGAGGACGACCACATTGACGGGTTGGAGATTCTCCTTGTTCAGGACGAGGGTGAAGGCCTGACTGAGACTCAGCCGATGCCGGGTTCCATTCATCCGCAAATCATCGGCCACGCACTGCTTCGCGTGCTGCCCGGTGATTACGACGCCAACGGCGCGCTCGACATCATCGACGCGTCGCATTTCCGAAGCTGCTATAGCGGTGACGCAGTGTCGTTCGACGACAATGGCCCGCAAACGCATTTCATCTCGGTCGGCGCGGATGGGGCGTTCAGCCCGGCCGCCATCACCATCGAAACCGGCGACGCGGTGACGTGGACGTGGGCGGAGGGCGCGCATACCGTGACCAGCGGAATGCAGTCGCCCGACGGCGCATTCCAATCCGGCGCGGCCGGCGACGGGTTCACGGTGGAATTCAACGCGGCGTTGCTCAATCGCTGTCCGCGCGGGAACAGTCTGTATCCCTATCACGCCGACAACGGGATGACCGGGAGCGTCACTGTCGTGGCACATGCCTGCTCAACCTACGATCTTGACTACGACGGCGACGTCGACGCGATCGATGCCCGCGAGTTCCGCCGCTTCTACGCCCAGCTCAACCATGGCGCGCTGCCTGCCATGCTCGACGCTGAGGACTTTATCTCTGCCTTGCTCGACGCTTCGGCAAACCCCGCGGACTCGGCGCTGGCGGACATGAACGACGATGGCGCCGCCGACGGCCAGGATATTGAGGACTTCGTGGCGGCCTGTCTCGCGAATTCGTAGACGGCCTCGCAACGTTGCGTGGCGTGAGTGACGTATCGCCATGACCGTGCATCTGGCTCGACGAGCAGGGTCGCTGCCTCGCAACGTTGCGTGGCGTGAGTGACGTATCGCCATAGACAACGCCGGGGTCGTCGCCGATTGCGGTCGCGATTGGCGAGGCCCCGATGTTTTTTTGTGCAACGACACACGCCTGCCGCGGCGCCAATCTTCACTCGCGGAAATCCGCAAATCTGATATTCTGTCGGCTAGGAACTGCTTATGGACCTGAGCCAACTTCACGAGCTTCTCGGCCGTCTTACGACCGAGGCCGATTCGGGCATCCAGTCGGCGTCTTCGGTGGACGAGCTGCGCTCGGCGGAATCCAGAATCCTGAAGGGGCCGCTGGCGGAGGCGCTCAAGCAGATCAAGTCGTTTTCGCCCGAGGAGCGCGGCCAGGCGGGGCAGGCGATCAACCAGACCAAGAAGGCGGTGGAGGCGGCCTTTGCGGCGGCGCAGGAGCGGGTCCGCAGGGCCGAGTCGGCCAGCGCCAAGACGAAGGCATCTTCCTTCGACCCGACCCTGCCGCCGCCGGCGACGCAGCGCGGGAGCCTGCACCCGGTGACGGCCGTGCAGCGCGAGGTCGAGCGAGTCTTCACCGGCCTGGGCTTCACCGTCGTCGGCGGGCCGGAGATGGAGACGGAGTATTTCAACTTCGAGGCCCTCAACATTCCCGACACGCACCCGGCCCGCGACACGCAGGACACCTTCTGGCTGACCAACGGCTGGTTGCTGCGAACACACACCAGCCCGTGCCAGGTGCGGGCCATGCAGCATTTCGGGCCGCCGATCCGGGTGATCGCGCCGGGGCGGTGTTTCCGGTACGAGGCCATCGACGCGTCGCATGAGAACACGTTTTTCCAACTTGAGGGGCTGCTGATCGACAAGGACATTTCGATTTCGCACCTGATCGCGTTCATGAAGCTGCTGCTGCGCGAGGTTTTCCATCGCGAGGTGAAGGTGCGGCTGCGCCCGGGGTTTTTTCCGTTCGTCGAGCCGGGGTTCGAGCTGGACATGAGCTGCGCGATCTGCGACGGGACGGCCGTGCTGGCGAGCGGGGCGGGGTGCGCGACGTGCAAGCGGACGGGGTGGGTGGAGATTCTGCCCTGCGGGATGGTGCATCCGAATGTGCTGCGGCACGGGAAGATCGATCCGCACGAGTACACGGGCTTCGCGTTTGGGCTGGGGCTGACGCGGCTGGCGATGATGAAGTATGGGATTGCGGACATTCGGATTCTTAACAGCGGGGATCTGCGGGGGCTGGTGCCGGCCGGGCGGTTGGGGGGGACGGCCATCGTTTCGTGAGGGATATTCCAAGCCCGAAGCGCGAGCGACGGGTCACGAATTTGGCGATCTGGTAATTTGGCGATTTGGCGATTGAGGGATCGCGGACATCTGGTGGGTGGTTTCGGGTTGTTGGTTTTTTCATTATTTTCCTTGGCGGGCGGTGAGGTCTCCTCTGTTTGCCGATTTCAACCCCCGATTTTTTTCTCGGGACTTGAACTGGCTTGAAACGGCCTGAACGGCTTGGGCGATTTTTGGGGGCCGCGTTCTTTCGCGTATGTTTAGGAATGCTCCGCGCATCGGAGTTGTCTCGGGATCAATGTCGGGACGGCGGACCCCGACCTACGGAATTGTCCGGCGATTTTCGCCAGGCTATGTTTACCTTCCGAGATATAGAATTGCTCTGGGTTCCGGACGGCGGCGGAACGAAAGTTGCGTACGAATTGGCAATCAGGCGACGGCTTTTCGCACGCCCGCGTCCGGTGTACACTTTGTATATGGGCGTTTCTCTAAAGGAAGTTGAGGCGTTGGTTGACGCGCTCGAACCGACGGATCAGGTTCGCCTGCTGCAATATCTCGTCCCCCTTCTCGCCGATGCGGTGTTGGCGGGAGAGTCGGACCGCGCCGATGTCAAAGGCGCATGGCGTGAGTTTCGACGTGTCGGCGACCGCCTGGCGGCCGCGTCAAACGGTGACTCCATCACCCAGGCGATTAGCGACATGAGGCGCTAATTCGATGCTGACCGTCGACGCCAGCGTATGGGTCAATGCCGACTCACCAGCGGAGGCGGAGAGCGCGTCCAGCCGTGCTTTTCTCGATCGGGTTGTCGCGGCCCGCACCCCGATCATCGTTCCGACGCTGCTACGCGTGGAGGTCGCCGCGGCGATCAGCCGGACGCGGAAGGACGCGGCGCTGGCCCGTGAATATTCGGAGAAACTGGCGGCTCTCCCGTTCGTGCGATGGATCGCACTGGATCCACCGCTGGCGGCGCGAGCGTCGGTCCTCGCCGCCGATCACGCACTGCGCGGCGCCGATGCGGTGTACGCCGCCGTCGCCATCGTGCATGGCTGTGAACTCATCTCGCTCGATCAAGAGCATCTCACCCGCCTTGCTTCGGTGCTTGCGGTCCGCACTCCGTCGCAGTCACTTGCGGCCGGGTCGTCGCAATTCTGATCAGCAGCATGAAGGTGAAAAATTGTAAGGTCTCGGACCCCAGCTACTCGGCTTCACGCCCCGGCATCCGCCTGGGTATAATGAGATACGATGACGACTGAACGAATCATTTCGGAGGCGCTGGCCCTCCCCGCCGCTGACCGACTGGATGTGATCGATCAGCTTTGGGAGAGCCTCGCGGCTTCTCCCGAGGCGCTCGGGTTGACAGATGCACAGCGCAAGGAACTCGACAGCCGCATCGCGGAGATGGACGCGAACCCCGGTGCCGGCATTCCGTCGGAAGATGTCAAGGCGGAGCATCGTACCCGGCGATGAAACGCGCCATCATCTTTCGTCCGGCGGCGCGTCATGATTTTCTCGACGCCTGCGCCTGGTACGAAGAGCAGCTCGCCGGCCTGGGCAGCCGATTCGCACTGGCTATTGAACGAACGCTTGAGCAGATAGCCGCCCTGGCCGGAATTTTGGGGGGTCGAGGGATTTGCTGATATGGCGATCGCGGCGAAGACCTGTGTTCGTCGGATTCTGTCTCGCCCTTACAGGGCTCTGAATTTACGTGGGCCGAATACCCCCAGGGCGTTGCCTGGGCTGGGGTTGGGATGCACCCTTGGTGCGCCAGCGGAAAGGCCACCACGGAATTTTGATTGCAAAGCTCCAAGGGACGGTTCGGGGTTTGATTGGAGGCATGTCGCCTCTCCGGGAACAAGACCAGCTGAAGGGAATTGAAAGATAAGAAAATGATGATGAGCCGTCCACCACCGGTTGAAACCGGCGGCAAACACCGGCCGGCTGAAGACCGGCCCAGATGCAGGCTGTTCGTCGGAATTTTGTGTCGCCCTTACAGGGCTCTGGACCTACGCGGGCCGCATACCCAGGGCGTTGCCCTGGGCTGGAGTTGGGATGCGCCTTTGGTGCGCGAGCGGTAGAACTACTACGGAATTTTGATGCAAAGCTCCAAGGGACGGTTCGGGGTTTGATCGGAGGCATGTTGCCTCTCGGGGAGCAAGTCCGGCTGAAGCCGGCTGGAGGGAATGGAAAGATAAGAAAAGGAGGATGGGTCGTCCACCACCGGTTGAAACCGGTGGCAAACACCGGCCGGCTGAAGACCGGCCCAGGTGCAATCGAACTCTCGCCCAGCCACGAAACGAACCCTGCCATCCTTCCGAAGAGAAATGGATGGGTCGGCTTCAGCCGACGGGTGTTTGCCACCCGCTTTAGCTGGTGGTACGCGGTCCCCCAACACCTCCAAATTTATCCCTTTCAGCCGGCTTCAGCCGGGCTTGGTTCACTGTTATCCGGCGAATCGCAGACTTCGAGTCGGGCCTCAATCCGGCCGTTGGCGTGGTGCTCGCGCTGGCGGCGCACATAGTCGAGCACCCAATTGAGATTTCTCTTTCCGAAACTCACGACGCCGTAGCCGCGCTGCCATTCCAGCGCCTTTTGGCCCATGCGTTTGTTGACCTCGAACGAGGAAGCGCCTTTCAGTTCCTGATGGTGACGAACGGCTCGATGCTCAGCGCCAGGTGCACATGCGTATCCGTGCCGCCGAGGCCGTGCAGGTATGCCCCCTTGATGCGGCGACACTTCTCAGTCAACTCACGATGGGTCAGCAGCTCCAGCTCGCCGCTCAGCAAGGGCTGGTCTGCTTTGGTGTGCCAGTTGAAGTGCAGATAGATTTCATGATAGACATGACTGCTCATGTCGCCTCTCCGGGAACAAGTCGGGCTGAAGCCGGCTGAAGGGAAAAGAAGTTAAGACAATTAGAATGGCCAGTCCACCACCGGTTGAAACCGGTGGCAAACACCGGCCGGCTGAAGACCGGCCCAGATGCAAACTGCCCTATGGGCAGGGTATGGAGAGCAGGAAGGCGACGAAGGGGGCGAGGTCGAGGGCGTTTACGGTTCCGTCCTGGTTCAGGTCGGCCGCGCTGATATCACAGTCGGTGTAGGTGTCGTCGTAAGCATCGGGATTTACGAGAGCGAGAGTGAAGGCTTCGATGTCGCCGGCGTCGAGGCCGGGGTCGCAGTCGACGTTCACGGGACAGGGAGCCTGGAACTCGAAGGCGCCGAGGTCGGGGGCTGTTCCGGCAATGACGCGCGCTTGGCTGGATTGGTGGGGCACGTATTGGCGCGTAAGGGGGTGGGCGGCCGCGGTTTCGGGGTGCGCGGGGCCGGCCGCGTCGATGCAGGGTGAGCCGGGGGCCAGATCGAATTGCTGCGCCGCGGCGTCGGTGAAGCCGGGGGACGCGGTTTCGATCGACGTGCCGTCGTCGTTGATGGTGCCCGAGAGGCCGCCGAACGAATCGACCCAGCCGGGTTTCATCCAGTTGTGCGAGAGGTCCAGCACGCCGCTGCTGTCGAGCATGGCCAAAGCGCTGCCGGGAGTGGTGACGTAGAGGATGTTGTTGCGGGCATCGCAATGCTCGTCGTTGGTGGAGAGGCGCATGAGCGTGGTGCTGTCGGTGCGGGTGGAGACGACCGTGTTGTGGAAGAAATGGAGCAGGCCCTTGCGATAGTCGGCCAGCGAGCCGCTGTCGCCGCCGTAGTGGAGAATCTGCTTGTTTCCCGCGCCGGCCGGCTCGATGAGCACGTTTCCGTAGACATGCGTGCGGGCGTAGGCCGGATCGTCGCGGATCAGCGTGCTGTCCTCGGCGTCCACAAGATCAAGCTGGCGGTTGCCGCCCTCGATCCAGTTATAGCGCACGACAAGGCCGGCCGAGCGGTCCTTGAGATTGTTGCCGCTGGCGCCGGCCAGCGGCGGGCCGAAGCGGTTGAATTGATAGAGGATGCCGATGGCGGCGGTGTAGGTGTTGTGCTCGAAGAGACTGCCTGAGTTGCCGTTGGCGTGGATGTAGTTGCCTTCGATGGTGATGTCGCGCGAGACGTTGTCGCCGGCCGAGCTGACGAAGAGGCCGTTGCCGCAGTCGCGGAGGATGCAGTTGCGGATGGCGATGTGCTCGCCCAGCTCGACATGGATGGCTCCAGCGTTCATGGAGTAGGTGGGCGTGGAGCCGTCGTCGGCGGTGAAGGTGTTGGGCGGGCGGGCGCCGCGGATGTCGAGGTTCTCGACCACGATCCATCGGGCGACCTCGTTGCCGGGCACGTTTGATCCGCCGATCTTGATGACCGAGCGCACTTCGTTCCAGAAGTTCAACTGCGGAGGCGTGAGGGCGTTTTGTCCATCGATGATTGGAAGCTGGCCGGCGGGACCGGGGACGCCACGGACGACAATGGGGGCCTGCGGGGTGCCTTGGCGGCCGATGACCCATTTTTCGCGATAGGGCGCGGGACGCCAGTGGATCAGGACGGCGTCGCCGGGCTGGAGGGTGTGCCAGGGGACGGCGGCGATCGAGGTGAGGGGTTGGCCATCGCCGACGAGGTAGTCGGTAGCGGGGCAGGGGCGGGGGATTAAGAAGGCGGTTAGTGCCGTGATTATGGCATAGAATGCGAGGCGATATCGGGAGTGCACGGGCGATCCTCCGTGTCGGCGTGAAATTGCATCCGTCGCGTGGCGGGCGGGAACTCGCGAAATAATAGTCACGCCGGAAACGGGCTTCCGCGCAATCGAGTTTGTGCACATCCAGGATTCCGCCGCTCCTTCGGGGCGGACTGATCTTGGATCGCGATGTATCCACGGGTTCCGCTTCGCTCCACCGTGGCTACAGGCCGTTGGCCCAATCGGGGCGAGGACGCATAGGCGTTTGGCGGGAGAATTATCCAGCCTTATAGTAGGACACGGTCACAAGCGCGCGAGGCGTTTTGGTGCCCACGCGGATGGAGGCAGGATCATGATGAAGCTTCGCCTGTTCACGCCCGGGCCGACGATGGTCAGCCCCGACACGCTGCTGGAGATGGCGTATCCGCTGGATCACCATCGCACGGCCGGCTTTCGGGAGATGTTCAAGGAATGCACCGAGCTGCTGGGATACGTCTTTCAGACGAAGGCGAAGCCGCTGATTCTGACGGGCAGCGGGACGGCCGCCATGGAGGGGGCAATCCTGGGGTGCTGCAAGCCGGATTCGCTGACGCTGGTGTGTCACTCTGGCAAGTTCGGCGAGCGCTGGGCGAAAATCCTGAAGCGATTCAAGCTGCCGCACGTGGAATACACACAGGAATACGGCCGGGGGTTCAAGGCGGCCGGAGTGGCGGAGCAGTTTAAGAAGCACGCCAACATCAAGGCGGTGATCTTCGTGCACAGCGAAACGAGCACCTGCGCCCTGTCGGACGCGGAGGGCATCGCCGACGTCTGCCGCGAGAACGGAGCGCTGTCGCTGGTCGACGGCATTACGTCGATCGGGACGATCCCGTTCAAGATGGACGCATGGGGCATCGACTTGGGGGTGACGGGGTCGCAGAAGGCGCTGATGCTGCCGCCGGGGCTGGGCTTCGCGGCGGTGAGCGAGCGGGCGTGGAAGGTGATCGAGTCGCACGAGGCGCCGGCGTTCTATAACGACCTGAAGGCGTACCGCAAGACGCAGGCGGACGACGACGTGCCCTGGACGCCGAACAACCAGCTGGTGAAGGGGCTGCGGCAGACGCTGCGGCAGATCAAGGCTGAGGGCATCGAGAACATCTGGGACCGCTCGGCGCTGATGGCCCGGGCGACGCGTGCCGCATGTCAGGCACTGGGCCTTTCGCTCTACGCGGTCGACCCGGCGGACAGCGTGACGGGGATCAACGTGCCGGCCGGCGTGAACGACGAGCAGTGGCGAAAATCGATGCGGGGCAAGCACGGGGTTCACGTCGCGGTGGGCCAGGGCGAGCTGAAGGGCAAAATGATCCGCATCAATCACATGGGGTACGTGGACGCGGTGGACACGGCCGGGGCGATCGCGGCGATGGAGTGGACGCTGGCGGAGCAGGAATACAAGTTTCAGATCGGATCGGGCGCGGCGGCGTTTGTGAGGGCGGTGGCGGGGATCATGGACAGCCGGTAGCCGACAGGAACCCATATGAACGATTCACGCATCTTTCAATTTCGAAACGGACTGCTGATCTCATTCGCGCTCCTCGCGCTGGCGGTCATGTGGGCCAACGTGATCGGGCTGGCAGGTGCTCTGTCCGTTGTGGCTCCTATTCTGCTGGTGTTGAATATCGCGGCGCTGCTTTACTTCATGAAGGCGACTGGTTTCGACACGCTCCTGACGACGCCTTTACCGATGGTCCTGGTTGGGCTCCTGGTCGTCGGCTCGCTGGCGAGGTTTGTCTACGCGATGGCCTACGGCGACTGAGTTGCCTGGCGAGACCCTTCGTCGCTGCTGCTCCTGCAGGGCGACGGTCTTGTGATTGACCTGCTGATTTCCACACTCGCCTCCGCCCGATTTTCAATCATTTCACGCCTGCGTTATTATCACCCGCTTAGCGAACGAGAACTTTATTCCCAAGATTCCGGAGGCGCGATCATGCAGGGCGGCAAAATCACCATGGCGGAGGGACGGCTCAGCGTTCCCGATCGGCCGATCATTCCATTCATCGAGGGCGACGGGACCGGAGCAGACATCTGGCGGGCGAGCGTGCGCGTCTTCGATGCGGCCGTGGAGAAGGCCTATGGCGGCAAGCGCAAGATCGCGTGGAAGGAAGTGTACGCCGGGGAAAAGTCGTTCAACATGTTCAAGGAGAAGCTGGGCGAGCAGAAGGCCTGGCTGCCGGATGACACGCTTGCGGCATTCGACGAGTATCTGGTCGGCATCAAGGGGCCGCTGACCACGCCGGTGGGCGGGGGCATTCGCTCGCTGAACGTCGCCCTGCGGCAGATTCTCGATCTGTTCGTGTGCCTGCGGCCGGTGCGGTATTTCCGCGGCGTGCCCACGCCCGTGAAGCAGCCGGAGCTGGTGGACATGGTGATCTTTCGGGAGAACACCGAGGACATCTATGCGGGCATCGAGTATGCCGGCGGCACGGCCGAATCGCAGAAGGTGCTCGATTTTCTCTCGGCGAATTTCAGCAAGGAGTTCGGGAAGATCCGATTCGGCACGAAGGAGAGGACCGACGCCTGGCAGCGGCGGCTGGAATCCATCGGCGCGCCGAAGCGCGACCTTCCGGTGCAGGTGGGCATCGGCATCAAGCCGGTGAGCTATCTCGGCACCGAGCGGCTGGTTCACAGCGCGATCGGTTACGCGATCAAGTTCGGCCGCAAGAGCGTCACGCTGGTCCACAAGGGGAACATCATGAAGTTCACCGAAGGGGCATTCCGCGACTGGGGCTACGAGGTGGCGGCGAAGATGTACGGCGCTGTGCCGCTGGACGGCGGACCGTGGCACGTGATCAAGGCGGCGGGATCGAAGATTCCGGGGTTGAAACAGGACATCGTCATCAAGGACGTGATCGCCGATGCATTCCTGCAGCAGATTCTGACGCGGCCCGCGGAATATGACGTCGTCGCGACACTGAACCTGAACGGCGATTACATTTCCGACGCGCTGGCGGCCTGCGTCGGCGGCATCGGCATCGCTCCGGGAGCCAACATCAATTACGTCACCGGCCACGCCATCTTCGAGGCGACCCACGGCACGGCGCCGAAGTACGCGGGCCAGGACAAGGTGAACCCGGGCAGCGTGATCCTCTCGGGCGAGATGATGCTGCGCTACATGGGTTGGACCGAGGCGGCCGATTTGATCCTTGGTGGCGTGGAAGGCGCGATCAACGCGAAGACGGTGACGTACGATTTCGCCCGGATGATGGAGGGGGCGCGCGAGGTGAAGTGCAGCGAATTCGGCGAGGCGGTGGTGAAGCACATGTGCTGAGGTCGCTTCAATCCGCGCTTACCCTGCCGGGAAAGACATGAGCACCGACAAGAAGATCGAAGCTTCAATCCATGAACATCTCGCCGCGCTCGGGGTCATGCCGCGATACGCAGGCGTCATCGGGCAGATTGTGGGCGTCGTTCGCGATGCGCTGGCCGCGGGCAACAAGATACTGACGTGTGGAAACGGGGGGTCGGCCGCGGAGGCCATGCACCTGGCCGAGGAAATGGTCGGGCGTTTCAGCCGCGACCGCGCTCCGCTGGCCGCCCTGTGCCTGGCATCCGATCCGAGCGCGCTGACCTGCATCGCCAACGATTTTGGGTATGAGCGGGTCTTCGCCCGGCAAATACAGGGCCTGGGCCGGCCCGGCGATGTTCTCGTCTGCCTGTCCACCAGCGGCAAAAGCCCGAACATTCTGAATGCCCTTGAAGCCGCGCGGGCGCTGAGGATGAAAACTGTCGGCCTGCTCGGGCGGCCCGGCAGCCCGGCGGAGGCTTTGTGCGACATCGCTTTCATGCCGGACGTTCCCGCGAGCGCGCACGTGCAGGAGCTGCACCTGATGCTCATTCACCTCGTGCTGGAACAGCTTGAGGTCGGTGTTGATGGTTGAATGGATCGCCAAACGGCGAGCCGATTGTCAGAGGTTATGCTGAGCCTCGACAGTTTCCGGCGAACGTCGAGGACGTGTTTCGCCCGACGGGTTACGGTTCAGCGTCCTCATCCTCGTCTGTATCTTCAGACTCGTCGCCCGATTCCTCGTCTTCTGAATCGTCGTCTGATGCATCCTCGTCCTCTGACTCCTCGTCGGATGGCTCTTCGTCGTCACCGGACTCTTCCTCTTCCGAGTCCGCATCATTCGATTCTTCGTCGGAACCCTCCTCATCCTCCGCCGACGCTTCTTCGGAGGCATCTTCTTCCTCCGCACCTTCCTCTTCCGCGTCCTCCTCCGTCG
>DATMEE010000157.1:0-3196 GCA_035557035.1 Phycisphaerae bacterium | reverse complement strand
ACCGGGACATTCGCGGGGCCGCTGGGCAGGAAATCTTCTATACGAACGCGGAGGAGCCGGATCGCGACGGCGACAATTTCACCTGGGCAACCACGACGCTGGGAATGCCGACGGGGTTTGAGAACGCCTTGATGTCGAGTGATTTTCTGTCGATGCAGGGCTCGCTGGCGGGGACGACGGTGCTTTATGTTCGACTCGCAGATATTCCGGATGCGCTTCAGAATCCATAATCAGAACAAACCGTAGATTACTCGATCTCAATTCGATAGCTGACCATCCAAAGCTCGATCTGCTCAAAGCGCACTCGCAGCCGATCTCTGAATTGTCTCATCCATTTTCGATGAATAGTTGAGCCTGGAACGTCGACGAAAAGGCGCACGAGATCGTCGCGGTATTGGACGCCGCCTTGTCGCCAGTGCCCTTCTACCTTCTGAGTTTCGTAACTCGCGGCGCCGAAATGATCCGCGATTTCCAATACCGCTTCGGCCATCCATTCGGCGGGAATCTCCCGGCCATCATTGAACCGAATCGGGAGCAGCACCTCGAACCGCCGCCATTTGTTGCTCATAGGTTGTTCGGCCCTGAACAAAGAAGGGAATATTCTGATCGGCCAGCGCCTCGAGCGCGGCCTCAGGCACTAGGTGCGTGCCGGATTTCAGCACCCGGCCCGAAAAGCGGCCGAGCAGAAACGCGAGCGCCCGCTTTTCAGTGTCGCGATCGGGAAACGTGATTGTAACCATTCAATTTGTCCAATGAGCTGGCGCGCTACTTAAGCTCAACCGACCAGTAGGCATTATCCAAGAATGCCTTCCAGCTTGCATACCGATCGTCCGCCAGCTTGATGCTGATGCACGGGTTGCGCTTCGGCTTGGCCGCCGCGCGGATCAGCTTCATGTGGGCCTGCTCAGGCGTGCGGCCGCCCTTCTTGATGTTGCACTTCAGGCAGGCGCACACCACGTTCTCCCAGGTGGTCGGGCCATTCTGGCTGCGCGGAATGATGTGGTCCAGCGACAGCTCGGTCGTGGAGTAGCGGTGGCCGCAATACTGGCAACGGCTGCTGTCGCGGGCGTAGAGGTTGCGGCGGTTGAACTTGACCTCCTGCTTGGGCAGGCGGTCATAGATCGCCAGGCGGATGATCCGCGGGACAGCGATGTCGAATCGCACGGTGCGAATCCAGTCGTGGGCGTGCGGCTCGAATTGCTTGGCCAGCTCGGACAGCTCGCGCCAGTCATCGAAGTCGTAGGAGACGTAGCGGCCCTGGTCGACGTGGACCACCTCGGCCAGCTCCCGGAAGAGCAGGCTGAACGCGCGCTTGACGTTGATGACGCGAATCGCCAGGTAGTGGCGATTCAGCACCAGGACGTTCAAGCCGAGGGCAGAAGACTGGGGATTCACCGTTCCTCCCAACATGCTGCGAAGCTCCGGAGTTTTCAGAGGGAGCCTTTCGGCGGGGCCCGTTCACTTTGGGCTATGACGGCTCACCCTCCCTGATCGAACCGCCCGCGCATTTTGCTTGATTTTATGCCGCAGGCCGGGGGATCGCAAGCGCTGATTGGTTTCGTTGCGCGTCAGTTGGCCGTAGCGGCAACGTAAGCGCATTGTTCACCGCTCATGAAAAAGGGAAGAACACGGAGTTAGCGGACGCCGGTCCGCCGCTCTTCGGGTCGGACGTTGATCGTCTGTGAGCGAAGTAACGATCCGCCGCGGACCCTGGGCGGCTAGCTGCCGACACTTTGCGATTGGGCGGTTGCCTCAATGCTCCACCTCAACGGTACTTCGATACCGCGGCGTTTTCGTTTTCGCTTCGCGGCTTGGGGACGTAGCCCATGACCTGGTTGACGAATTGATCGAGCGGGCTCATGGTCGATTTTGCGAGTTCCTGCTGGAGAAAGTCGGCTTTGACGCGATGAAATCGCTCGTTTTGGAGGGTCTGAGAAATCTCCGGCTGCGCGTCTTCAAACGACTTGACCGTTGATTCCTGAACATCTCCCACCTTAACAATGAAGAATGCCTTGGACGCCTCGATGATCTCGCTGACTTCTCCTTCTTTCATCTGCGTGAATCGTTCATACGGGACCTGCCACCGGCCTGCCATCGGCGATTGGATGTTGCCCCAGTTTCCGCCATCCTCCTTATGCGGACCGTGGGAATGCTGTTTCGCGACTTCTTCAAATGGCCGGCCTTCCTCCAGCGCCTTCATCGCCGCTTCCGCTTCGGTGCGCGCCTTCTGCTCGGCCGCACGTTCTTCCTCCGGCAGGGGCGGGCGGCGCCGCATCAGAATTTCGCGGTCGTAGAAAGCGGCCATGGGGATGTCGATCAAATATAGCTCGCGCGTTGCCGCCGTTGTGAATTCCGCGACGTGCTCGTCGTAATATTTGCGCAGCTCCTTTTTGCTGGCGGCCGGAATAAGCGGACGGAGTCGATCGCGGAGATAGGTATCGACGATGAGCCTGCGGCGCAACCGCTGGCGCACGTCTTCGCGGGTTTTCTTTTTTTTCTGAAGATGATTCTCGTATTCGGTTTCAAGGCCATGAAACTCTCGCGAGATGCGCTCGCGCTCCATCTGGTCGACAGCCTTGTTGATGGGTTTGTCCATGTCCTCGGTGATGGTTTCAGACGCCCGGCGGTAGATCAGCAGGTTCGCCACATTGTCGACCATCTCCTGCCGTACGAGTTCGAGTACGCGGCGGTAATAAAGGTCCGCGGTGAGGGAGGCGGCGAGGTCCTCGACCTGCTGCTGAATCGGTTCGAGAATGTCGTCGACCGTGACGATGTCGCCATTCACCAAGAGGCCGTCGGATTGGATGGTGTAGGCCGAGGAACGCGTCGACTTCGGGCCGCCGGCATTCTGGTGCGCATCGTCGGCCGGCTGCGAATCCGTGACGGTTTCGCGAGAGCGTTTTTCGACTAGTTGTTCGGCGGTGGCTCGATTGGCGTCTTCCTGCGCGCAGCCTGCGAACAGGGAACCAATCAAAAAAATCGAACCGAGGATGTGCGGGGCTGGTGGCCGATTCATGCTGCGGATTGTATCGGGGGAACAAGGTCGGTAAAGCGATTGGGGTGAAAGGCGTCGAGGCAAAACCTGATGCAAGTGGCAAGTTGAATGACCAAATACCCTTCTCCGCCGCGTTGACAGGCGCGCGCCGGCGTTGGAAGCTACGTCCGATGTCGGCGCAAGATTTATCCCGGCCCGAAC
>DATMEE010000156.1:0-7111 GCA_035557035.1 Phycisphaerae bacterium | reverse complement strand
CCGACGAGGTGCGGTATCAGCACTGGCGCCCGGTCGCCGAGCGGCTGCTCTACTGGCAGTTTCTTGCGTTCGGCCGCAATGCAATCGGCTATCGCGTCATCAATATGGCACTGTACGGCCTGGGCGTGATCGGCGCGCTGATGCTTTTCCGGCGGATCGGACTGGGCGAAGCGGCCGCGCGTTGGGGGGCCCTGGGGTTCGCGGCGGCGGCGTGCCATGCCGTGCCGGTGGTTTTTGTTTCCTCGCAGGCCGACTTGATTTCGCTGGTCTTGGTGATTGTCGCGCTCGTGGCGGCGATGCGCTATTCGGAAGAGAGGGATTTCGGGGCGTCAGCCGTCGCAACCTTGGCATTTGCGATTTCGCTCGGGACAAAGGAAGCAACGCTGGCGATGGTGTTCGCGCCGCTTCTGCTGGCGTATGGCCGCGGAACTCAACGGAAGCAGCCTCCGCCTTATGCGGCCGCGCCGGGATCAGGAAAGCGGGCAATCGTCCTCTCCTTGATCTGGACGGGCGTCGGATTGGCCTGGCTCGCATTCTACGCTCGCGGCGGCTACGGCTCGAACGCGGCGGTGATGCTGGAGCCGATGCGCGACCCGATGCGCTATCTCGCGGCGCTCCCGGGGCGCGCGCTTACGTTGCTGGTGTCCCTGCTTATTCCGATCAACCCATTTCTGTTCTATTTGCGGTCGTCCTATGGGATCGGGCTGTACGGATTTCTCGCCATCGGCCTGCTGCCGCTGGGCTGGGCCGCGTGGGAGACATGTCGCCGGCACGCGAAAAACCGGATTGCCCGGTCGATGGTTCTGTTCGTGCTCATCTTTCTGCCGCTGCTGGTATGCACGGTGCCCGATGATCGCATTCTGATGCTGCCGAGCATCGGGTTCTACGCCCTGCTGGGCATGTGGGCCGTTCCGGGCGGACTGCCGGGGAACGCTTCAACAGCGCCTCTGGCCGGGCGGCACGAAGCGGGCCGCTCCCGGATGTCCTCGCTCGTGCCGCCCTTCATTGTCCTCCAGGCCGTCGCCGCCATGTTGGTGACACACGCCATGGGGCGGATCGAGATCGAGGGGCGCGAGTCGCTGCTCGCGCCGATCAACCAGTTCGGCCGGCCGCTGCAAGCCGGCGATTGCATGTTCGTCGTCAACGACACGACCGATGCGAACGTGCTCTTCGCGCAGCTCCGGCTGGAGGCGATCGCCGGCCGCCGCGACATTTATGTTGCTTTTCTGTGCAACACAAGCAATCCGGAGGTGCGGCGAATTGACGAGCACACGCTGCATCTGACGGCGACCGACGAGCCGTTTTTCGGTGGCTTCCTCGGCGACATGGCCCGGCCGACCGATCGGCCCTATCAAGAAGGCGAGACATTTCGAGCGCGCGAATTGACCGGGCGAATCGTGCGTGTAAACGATGGCGAGGTTCGCGAAATCGAAATTCGGTTCGACAAGCCGATCAATTCAGATTCGTACCGCTTCTATTCATCGCCTGAATGGGGAAGACCGGCTCGAATCCAAATTCCGTGAACACCCTTCGAGTTGCTAGGAACGAACGAGTGGATTGGGAACCGACTTCGGCGAAGTGCTGACCGCTCCTGCTCGTCGTGCTGAGCCCTCGATTCGTTCGCGGCTCTGATGATTTCTGGCTTGAAGCAGAGAAGCGAACTCGTCGGGCGAAGGGGCTCCCTTGATGATCCGCGCCGGCACGCCGACCACTGATGTCATCGGATCGACATCGCGAATGACCACCGTCCCCGCGCCGACGACGGATTCGAAGCCTACGCGGACCCCCTGAATCACCGTCGCCCCGATTCCCACGAAGGCGCCGCTCTCCACGGTCACGTGCCCGGCCAGCTTCACGCCCGGACAAATGTGTGCAGCCGTCCCGATCATCGACTCGTGATCGACGATGCAGCCCGTATTGAGAATGACGTAGTCGCCGATCTGGCAGTGAGCGCTGACCAGCGCTCCGGCCGCGACGACCACGCCCCTTCCGAGCGAAGCGGTCGCCGCGAGTCTCGCCGAAGGATGCACCGCGTTGATCAGCTCGAAATCCGCCCGGGCGAGCGCGTCGCCCATCTGCCGGCGAATGCCGTTGTCGCCGATGGCGATCACGGCTTTGGTGACGCCGCGATCTTTCAGTGCGCCCAATTGGGTAACGTCCCCAAGCACCGGCAACCCATCAATCCGGCGGCCGTGAAGATCGGGATTGTTGTCCAGAAAGCCGACGGGCTTGAACTGGTTGCCCGCCACGAGAACGTCGAGCACGACTCGGCCATGTCCGCCCGCTCCAAAGATAACCGTTTCGAACATGTCGCGACTCCAGGTGCGGCGCCCGGTGGTTGATTGCCCCTTCCGGTATCGGTGAACCGACAAAAGCCGCTGAACCGTTCGGTGCGGACGAGGGATGAAGTCGCGAACCGGGGACGGGATCGCTCGTACTGTTGTGTAGTGCCGCGCAGAAATTGCGCCCCCGCCAGTCGCAGGGGTAGTTACTCTCAGAGTTGGAGGGCGGGGCGCTTTCAATTGTCAGCACCGACGCGATTCCGTGTTTCCCTCTTATGGGTCGATGGGGCGGTTTCGGCGGGTGACGGCGCGATCGATGCGCGTTGAAAAGAGTTCAAAAAGCCCTGCCAGTGGGAACAAAATCGGTGTTATCGGGATTCGCGGGTGTCGATAAGAGCGATCTGGTAGGCCATGCGAACGGGCCGTCATCTTTCGCGAGGAGGACCTGAAGTGTCCAGATCATGCTCCGCGTATTTCGGTTTCATTCGGGTTGTCATTCCGGCCATGCTGATCGGCGCGATTTTGTCGTCAGGCGGCTGCGGAAGCTCGAACTGGGTAAAGAACGGCTGGATCGACCCATCGCAAACAGGCAACTTTGAGAAGCCGGTGCGCATCGAGATTCGCGATTCGGTCAGCATTTTGGACGAGCCGCTCGGTATCCAGGATGCGGAAGAACCGACCGAGAGCGATCTGGTCCCGGTGTTCGAGGAGCCGCTCATCGGCCCCGGCGACTTTCTGCGCGTGACGATTTTTGAACTGCTCGCGCCCTCGGTGTCATCGGAGCAGCAGTTTCAGGTGAAGTCAACCGGCTACGAAACATTTCCGATGGTCGGACCGGTGAGGGTGACCGGCTTCACTTCGCGCGAACTCGAGCTGGAGCTAAAGGCGCAGCTGCGCGCGGCGGGCATTCTGGAGGACGCAGACGTGCAGGTCAACGTCCTGCGGTATGAATCGCAGCAGTACTCCATCGTCGGAGGCGTTGCCCAGCCCGGCAACTTTCCGTTGCCACGCCCCAATTTTCGCCTGCTGAACGCATTGGCCGCATCGGGTGGCCTGCCGCCCCAGGCCGAGACGGTGATCGTGATCCGCGACGGCGCGAAGCACTTGATCGGCACGGACGCCGCGCCCCAGACCCAGCCCGCGCCTCAACCCGAGATCGATCCATCGGGGCTCCAATCGAGGCCGTTCACGATGTCCGACTTCAGCGCTCAGGGCATGGCCGGCGCAACCACCGAGCCGGCGGCGACCGAACCGGCCGCAGATCAACGAGCGATCAACGAGCTAGAGATTCTGGAAGGCGGGCCGCGCCAAACCAAGGACGGGCTGGTTCCCGTTTACAACGCCGAGATCGACGACTGGGAGCTGCGGCCCGCGGCAGGCACCACCGCTCCCAATGAGCCAGGCGCGGAGGAGATTCCCTACGCCGAAACTCAGGAATCGACCGCAACCGGACCCTCATGGGAGGAACCCATCGATGTGGATATTCTCGAAAGCGTCCGGGTGCTCGAGATTCCGGCCAAGGCTTTAAGAGAAGGCGATCCGCGATACAATGTCGTCATTCGGCCGTCGGACCTCATTGATGTCCCCATCGGTCAGATCGGCGAGTTTTACATGTACGGGAACATCGCGCGTCCCGGGGCTTACCAGCTCACGGGGCGGCGCATCACCGTCAAGCAGGCGATTGCGTCGGGCGGAGGCTTTGGGCCGTTGGCTTGGCCATCGCGGGCGGACCTGATTCGGCGCGTAGGCAAGGACGAGGAGCAGTTTATTCAGATCGATCTCGATGCGATTTTCGCGGGAACTTCGCCGGACTTTTACCTGCGGCCGAACGACATCGTGAATGTGGGTTCGTCGCCAGTGGCGGTGTTCCTGGCGGTGGCGCGGAACGCGTTTCGCCTGAGTTATGGATTCGGATTTGTCTATGACCGGAATTTCGCGGACAGCGACACGTTTTTTGCGAAGGAACAGGTGAAGCAGCGCCGCAATCAGGAAGCGCTGCAGCGAGGATTGCCGTTCTAAGGCCGAAGGAGCCTTAATTCGTGCGAGGGCGTTTTGCCCGCGATTTAAGCCGGATGCCCTTCGGGTGCGCACGGCAGGGAAGCCGGCGCCCAAACAAGTTCGTAACGAAAAAGCGCCGCGGCGGATGAAGGGAGTCATCGAGTTTGCGCAACGCCCGCATGGTCAATCCGCGACTCAAGAGGACGACGCGAACAAGTGAATCTAAACGCGACAATGACGCCCCCTGAACTTCCCGACAGGCCGCCCCGCGCCGCGCAGGCCGTCGTTTCACAATCCGCGGCGGCCCGAACGCCCGGGTGGCTTGAATATCTCGGCCCGGCCGGCATCCTCAAGGTGGGGCTTCTCGTTGCGGTTCTAGGCTGGTTCTATCTCGACCACCTCAAGCGCATGTCAAATGTCTGGCAGCAGCCGGACTGGTCGCATGGCTATCTGGTTCCGCTCTTTACCCTGTATCTGATTCATCAGAATCGCCGGAAGTTGCTGTCGGATCGGCATGAGGGATCGTTGTGGGGCCTCGGACTGCTGATCGCCGCCCTCGTCGCGTACGCGGCCGCCGTCGCATCGCAAATCGGTTATCCGCAGCCGCTCACGATTGTGTTTGTGATCGCCGGACTGGTCCTGCTTCTGCGGGGCTGGGAAACATTGAAGATCCTCTGGTTTCCGCTGGCATTTCTTTTTCTGGCGATTCCGCCCCCCGAACGCCTCTATCGCGAAATCACCCAACCGCTCCAGCAGGCAGCCGCGTTAGTTGCCAAACACATTCTGACCCTGTTTCCGGGCGTCTACGAAGTGCAGCGGGCCGGGTTCAACATCACCTATTTTCTCGACAACGGGCGCGACGGCAGCTTCACGGTGGCCGGCGCGTGCAGCGGCATGAGATCGCTGATGGCCTTCGTCGCAATCGGATTGGCGATGGCCTATCTCACGCCGCGTCCGGCGTGGCATCGGATCGCCCTGGCGGCCTCTGTCATTCCAGTGGCACTATTCTGCAACATCGCCCGAGTGATCATCACCGGCAGCCTGCAAATGTATGGCCGCGGCAATCTCGCGTCCGGCACGCCGCATACAATTTTGGGGCTGGTGATGTTCGGGCTGGGGTTTCTGATTTACATGGGCATCATCTGGATGTTGGATCATCTGTTCGTCGAGGATCGCGAAGCACTCGTCTCGGAGGGCGCCGCATGACGAGGCAATCGAAGTCGAATCTGTATTATGTCCTGGGATTGCTGGTCCTGATCGGCGGCGCTGCGGGAATGCAGGCTGCCAAGGCGCGCGGCTGGTTGTACGTAATCAAGAAGCCGCTGCCGCTGCACAAGCCGATCGCAGACCTGAATCGAGACACGTTGCTTCCGTACGATGTGTTGGAGATGGCGCCGCTGTCCTCAGAGATGGAACAGGAGCTGGGCACTCTTGAATATCTGATGTGGGTGCTTCAGGAACCGGGAAACAAGCGCCGCGGCGAACAAGAGGTCGTCCTTTCCGTAAGCTACTACACCAACGTGCAGGACCAGGTCCCGCACGTTCCCGAAGAGTGCTACGGACAAGGCGGCAATCTTCCCCTGGACGACGAATCTCTCGAGATGAGGCTCGACAGCATCAACGAATCGATCGCGGTCCGCCGCCTCGCGTTCAATCGCCCTCGCGAATTGGTCAAACGGACCTATGTTTACTACACTATCTGCGTGAACGGCCAGTTCTGCTCGGATCGCACCACGGTCCGGCTACGCATGGCCGATCCTCGCGATTCACACCTGTACTACTCGAAAGTCGAAATCGCATTCGAGGACATGCGGGAGTCCGACGCGCCGCTGCTGGACAAAAAGGCCGGCGAGCTGCTCGACAAGGTCATTTCCGAGTTGATGAAATCGCACTGGCCCGCGCGCGGCTCTGAACGGGGAGGCGAGGCATCGCCCCTCGGCGAGAGTCAATCGCGGGCGGCGGAGAAGGAAGCTCCATTGAATTAAGAAGGCGAACGCATGGCACAGAAGCTCAATAAAAAACTGGTTGGTTTTCTCGTCGTTTCCCTGATGGCCCTGATGACGGTCACCGGCGTCGTACTGATCGGGAATCTCCCCGAGCAGGACCCCGCCAAGTATGCCGCGGACGGCGAGAAGTTCATGGCGGAAGGCGATTATGACAAGGCGCTTCAGTCTTTTCAGCGCGCCTACTCCAAGGATCGCGCCCAAAACCCCGACTATCTTGTGAAGTCGGCGCGCTGCGCGTTGGAACTGGGCAAGGTTGCGGAAGCGAGAACCCTGATTGAGTACGCAAAGGTTCGGGACCAAAAGAACAAGGCCGCGCTCGAACTGGACCTCGATCTTGAATTTGAGCTTGCCCCTTTGTTCGGAAGCATTAACCAATGGAACCAGGTCATCGAGCGCGCCCGCGACATGCAGGAGATGGACGAGTTCTCCGGATCGGCCAAGGTGCATTACGCATTAGGCCGGGCATATGTCGAGCTGCGCAAGGAAGACGCGACTTACGAATCGAAGGGCGAAGCCGAACTGAAACGCGCCATCGAGCTGGACCCCGCGAACGTCGAAGCGGTCACGATCCTCGCCAAGCAGATGTCACAAGCGGCGCTGGAGAAAGAGGCGGAGCGTCAGCGCGAGGAAGCCGAGTCCATCCGGCAGACACGCCGGGCAATCGTCAGCGCCGCCATCGAGAAGTGCCCTGATCCCGAGAAAAAGTCCGAGCTTCGAGTGCTCCTGGCCCAGTGCTTGATTAACGACGGCGAAGCCGAGAAGGGCGTGGACCAGTTGAAACAGATCGCCGCGCGCGAGACGACGGAAACGACGGCGCGGTTGTTT